>DMJC01000084.1:296-2537 GCA_003451915.1 Clostridiales bacterium | reverse complement strand
ACCAGCATGGGCGCCGGATTCTTGTCTTTTGTCGCCGGGCTGAAGAGCATGGACAAGCAATATTTCGAAGCCGGCGCCATTGATGGTGTCCGTAATCGCTGGCAGGAGCTCTGGTTCATCACCCTGCCGCTGATGAAACCCCAGCTGATGTTTGGCGCAATCCTCAGCATCACAGGCGCATTCTCCATCCATGAGGTTACTGTCGCCCTGATGGGCTTCCCCAGCACAGATTATGCCGCGCATACCGTCGTCAATCATCTCTGGGATTATGGCTATCTGCGTTTTGACATGGGTTATGCATCCTCCATCGCCACCATTTTGTTTCTGGTGATGATCGGCTGTAATAAAGCGATCAATTTCCTGCTGAGAAAGGTGGGCAAGTAAATGACGCAAAAAAGAAAAGTACTGAGAAAAATCCGTGGCTTTCTTTGGACCGGACTGCAGGCCATCGGGGCAGGATACCAGAAAATCAAGTTCGGCATCCGCCATCTGTTCCACATCCGTTCAACCCGCAGTGCCAGCGGCAACCTGGCCAATATCCTGCTGCTTGCTTTCTTGTCAGCTCTGATGCTGGTGCCGATGCTTTATGTGATCAACAACGCTTTCAAACCGCTGGATGAGTTGTTCATTTTCCCGCCAAAGATCTTTGTTCAGAATCCGACTTTAGACAACATCTATGATCTGGCTGCTATCATGAGTAATTCGTGGGTGCCGGTCAGCCGTTATCTTTTCAACACCTTCCTGATCACCATCCTCGGCACATCCTTGCATGTGCTTTTTGCCAGCATGGCAGCTTATGTGCTGGAAAAACACCCGTTCCCCGGAGCCAAGGCATTTTTTGCCCTGGTCATCACCACCCTGATGTTTTCTGCGGCGGTCACCAGTATTCCCAATTTCATCATCATGTCTCAGCTTGGCCTGGTCAACACACAGGCTGCCGTGATCATTCCAGCTATCGCGGCACCGCTGGGTTTGTTTTTGATGAAGCAATTCATGTCAACTGTCCCGGACTCTGTCATTGAGGCGGCAAAAATTGACGGAGCCAGTGAAATCAAAATCTTTTTCGGGATCATCATGCCGACAGTCAAACCTGCCTGGCTGACCTTGATCATCTTCTCAGCCCAGACTTTGTGGAACACCACGGGCGACATCTACATCCGCAGTGAGTCTCTGAAACCTTTGTCCTACGCCATGCAGCAGATTATGACCGGCGGCGTGGCACGTGCGGGTGCCGGTTCGGCAGTCGGCTTGCTGCTGATGATTGTGCCGGTCACCGTCTTTATCGCCAGCCAGAGCAGCATCGTCGACACGATGGCGACCTCCGGCATCAAGGAGTAAGGCGGAATAGAGCATGAAGTTGTTATTAATTAAATTAAAAAAAATCAGACCAGTCATCTTCCTGCTGCTTGGCTTGCTGCCGGTGCTGCTGCCTTTACCAGCCTCAGCCTTGTCTGCTGGCCTGGCACCCGACCACAAAAGTTTTACAACCACCTATTATGGCGAGCCCGCAGAAGGTCCGGCGCCTTACATCATTGATCAGATCATCACCGGCGAAGTTCTCGGCTGCGGTAATTTCAACGCACCAGTCGATGTTTTTGCTGCTGCTGACGGCAAAATCTACATCGCTGACACCGGAAATAACCGTATTGTCGTTCTCGATGCAAACCGTGAGTTTTTACGTGAATTTACCGGCGCAGCCAGCCCGGCCAACGGCATCCAGCCGTTTAAAGGTCCGCAGGGATTGTTTGTGACCGCCCGGGGTGAGCTTTATGTGGCTGATACTGAAAACAATGCCGTGGTTCATATGGATGCCGATGGTAACCTGATCCGTCGGATTCTGCGGCCGGAGAGTTCCGTGATCAGTGAAAACCTGGTATTTAAACCGACAAGAGTCATTGTCGATGCAGTCGGCCGAATTTTTGTCGTCTCCCTGTTTGTCAATCAGGGCATCATTCAATATTCGCCTGACGGCGTTTTCGAAGGTTTCCTGGCGGCCGGCAAGGTCAATCCGAGCCCGGTTGAGGTCTTCTGGAAGCGGTTTTCGACCGAAGCCCAGCGTGCCCGAATGGTGGATTTTGTCCCGATCGAATACAACAACTTGATTATTGATAATGAAGGCTTTATTTTTGCCACGATGGCAGCCATGGATAAAGACATCATTCAGGCTGAAATCGCCAGTAAAACAGGCACGGAAGAAGGCACGCTGGTCCGGCGCCTCAACATGCTGGGCAATGATATTTT
>DMJC01000084.1:0-262 GCA_003451915.1 Clostridiales bacterium | reverse complement strand
ATGGTTTTTCCCCGCCTGTCGGTGATGTTGATATCCTCGATTACCGGATCAGCCTGTTCGGCAGTTATAAAGGACCTTCGGTTGTTGTTGACGTATCTTGCGGCCAATACGGCCTGTTCAGCCTGCTTGACAATAACCGCAAGCGCATTTTTGCCTATGATGGCGAAGGAAATATGCTGTTTGCCTTCGGTGGTCCCAATTCAGCCGCCGGCGGTTTTGTCACCCCGTTGTCCATGGCGCAGGATGATGATCACTATTATAT
>DMJC01000237.1 GCA_003451915.1 Clostridiales bacterium | reverse complement strand
TTACTACTGAAGGAATCAGCAGATCAAAATAGCGTAAAAAGCTGACTTTTTTCATCCGGCAATAAATCAAGGCCGCGATAATCCCGCCGATGATGCCGCCGTAAATAACAAAACCGGAACCTGAGATGATCTCGATCGGCTTCTGCAAAACGGCTTTGAACTCGACGATGACAAATAGCAGTTTTGCCCCGACGAAGCCTGCCAGCAGGCAAATCAAGGTCAGGCTATAGACTATGTCAGAGCTCAGGTTTTTCCGTTTGGCGCGAAAGGAAGCCAGGAGAACTGCCGCCAAGACACCGACGGCAATGCTTAGGCCATAACCATGGATAGTAACAGGCGCGATGGTAAAAATATCGTTATACATGCTTCCTACTCCTTTTCCTGCCGAACCCGGCGGAAACACTCTGCGGCGAACTGCAGGTCCGCCTGGCTGTGAGCGGCTGAAACCTGGACGCGAATGCGGGCTTTGCCAAGCGGCACGACTGGATAGGTGAAACCGATCACGTAAACGCCCATGTCAAGCAAGCGGGCGGCAATCCGCAGGGCTTCGGCTTCATCGTAAATCATGACCGGCACGATCGGATGTTCGCCCGGCAGAATATCAAAGCCGGATTTTGCGATCTGATCTCTGAAATATCGCGTGTTTTCCATCAGGCGGTCGCGCAGGCTGGTGTCCTGCTTTAATATTTCAATCACTTTCAAGGTAGCTGCAGCCACCGCCGGAGCCAACGTATTGGAAAACAGATACGGCCTGCTGCGCTGGCGCAGCAGATCGACGATTGGCCGGGAAGCGCAGGTATAACCGCCGCTGGCACCGCCCATAGCTTTGCCGAAGGTGCCGGTCAGGATATCGATGCGGCCGGTCAGCCCGAAATGGTCTGGTGTCCCGCGACCTCGAGGTCCCACGAAGCCGACAGCATGGCTGTCGTCGACCATGACCAGAGCATCGTGTTCATCAGCCAGATCGCAGATGACTGGCAGATTGGCCAGCGAGCCATCCATCGAGAAAACGCCGTCGGTTGCTGCGATGATCGTACGGGCGCCATCTCTTCTGGCAGCGGCCAGCTGGTCGCGCAGATCAGCCATGTCATTATTGCGATAACGGTACCTTTTAGCCTTGCACAGACGTACACCATCGATGATGCTGGCATGATTGAGCGCATCGCTGATCACGGCATCCTGCTCGGTCAGCAGTGTTTCAAAGAGACCTCCATTGGCATCAAAGCAAGAGGAATACAGAATAGCATCTTCCTGCCCGACAAAAGCAGCAATGGCTTTTTCCAGCTCCTTATGCACGCTCTGTGTACCACAAATAAAGCGCACCGAGGACAGGCCAAAACCCCAGCGGTCATAACTGGCCCTGGCTGCTTCAGTCACCCGCGGATCGGCAGCCAGGCCAAGATAATTATTGGCACAGAAGTTGAGAACTTCACGGCCATCAGCCGTTAAAATCCGGGTGCCCTGCGGACTGGTCAGCACCCGTTCCGGCTTGCGCAGGCCTTTGCTGTTTATTTCATCCAACTGGGCCTGGAAAATTGCATAGGCTGATTTCACATTGTCGCCTCCCTTTAGTTTTTCAGCGGATCTGGGTCCAATCCAGGATAATCTTGCCTGACTGTCCGGAAGCCATGATTTCAAAACCTCGCTGAAAATCATGGGCCGGCAGGCAGTGGGTAATGACCGGTCTGATATCCAGGCCGCTTTGCAGCATGGTGGTCATTTTATACCAGGTCTCAAACATCTCGCGGCCATAAATACCTTTGATCGTCAGGCCATTGAAAACGACTTTGCCCCAGTCGATGGCTATTTCGCGGCTGGGAATGCCGAGCATGGCAATCTTGCCGCCGTGATACATGACATCGATCATCTGGCGCAAGGCCGATGCACTGCCGGACATTTCCAGCCCGACATCAAAACCTTCTTTCATCGCCAGTTCGTTCATCACATCATTCAGACTGGTGTTGCTGATATTGACCGCCCTGGTTACGCCCATCTTGCGGGCCAGATCAAGCCGGTACTCATTGATGTCGGTGATCACGACAAAGCGGGCGCCCACATGGCGGCAGATAGCCGCAGCCATTATTCCGATCGGCCCGGCCCCGGTGATCAGCACATCTTCACCGGCCAGATCGTAGGTCAGAGCTGTGTGGGTGGCGTTGCCAAGGGGGTCGTAGCAGGAAACGATATCATCGGAAATATCCTGCGGACAATGCCAGACATTGGTGTAGGGAATCGAAAGATATTCGGCAAAAGCGCCATCGCGGCTGACGCCGACGCCCTGTGTGTTTTTGCAGAGGTGTCGGCGGCCGGCCAGGCAGTTGCGGCAGAAGCCGCAGACAATGTGCCCCTCACCGGAAACACGTTCGCCGATCCGAAAGCCGCTGACGTTGTCCCCAAAATCAGCGATCTCGCCGACAAACTCATGGCCGATGACTGTGCCGGCCGGAACCGAACGCTGCGCCCATTCATTCCACTCAAAAATGTGAACGTCAGTACCACAGATCGATGTTTTGTGAATCTTAATCAGAACATCATTACGGCCGGGTATCGGCATCGGCACTTCACGCAGCCAGATGCCAGGTTCAGCTTTTTCTTTGATAAGTGCCAGCATGAGTGATCACCGCCTTTAGGTGAAAGGTGAAAAGTGAAAGGTGAAGGGTGTAACCTGAGCGGAGCTCAGGTCGGTGAAGGGTGAAGGGTGAGTAGAGCTTTGCTTGTTCTTATTTTATTATACTTTTCTATTCAGCATTTTAAAACCATATAACGAGATTTGTTAATTTTGTGGTGTATAATAGATGTAAGAATTGAATCGGGGGGCGTTCAGACATGAAAAAAGTTGTTCTTTTATTCATCATCATCTTGGCTGCGATTTTCTTGCTGGCTGGCTGTGTGCCCGGTGACGGTGTTGCCAATCCTGACAAACCCGCCAACTTCCTTTGGGGCATCTGGCACGGCTGGGTGGCTCCGATCAGCCTGATTATCAGTCTTTTCAATTCTGATATCCGGGTTTACGAGCAAATCAACACCGGCTGGTGGTACGATTTTGGTTTTTACATTGCAATAATCAGCGGATTCGGCGGCCTATCTCTATTTAGGCGGCAGCGTCGTCAACGACCCAATGGTGAAAGGTGAAGAGTGAAGGGTGAAGGGTGAAGGATGAAGGATGAAGGATGAAGGATAAAAAGCTCGCTACGCTCGCAAAAAGCGCACCGAATGCGAACACTTCATCTTTCATCCTTCATCCTTCATTTTACACCCTTCACCTTTCATCCAAACGCTTTTGCTGTATTAAATGTTACGGACTGATCTGTATGAAAACTGCAATAATCTTATTTGTAGTGCCGGACCGCAAGTCCGCTTCGCACGATTGGAGGGATTGTTATGACCCGTAAAATTACTAAACTGATGGCATTCGCGATGGTTATGCTCCTTGCGGTATTGCCGATAACCGCCTGCAGCCAAGACAAAGGTAAAAAACTGGTTGTCGGCATGGAGCTGGCCTACCCGCCTTTTGAAACAACCGATGCCAGCAACAATCCGACCGGCATCAGCGTTGATTTTGCCAAAGCTCTGGGTGCAGCGCTCGGCCGTGAGGTTATCATCGAGAACATCGCCTGGGCCGGACTGATTCCAGCTTTGGAAACCAAAAAGGTTGACCTGATCATCTCATCAATGACCATCACCGAAGAACGCAAGAAGCAGATTGATTTTTCCGAACCCTATGCGATGGCTAACCTGGCGTTGCTGATCAACAAAGATTCGCCGGTTCAATCTTATGCCGACCTCGACCAGCCCGGCCGGATTCTAGCTGTCAAGAAAGGTTCGACGGGCCATATTTATGCCGAGGCCCATCTTAAAAATGCCACAATTATGGTTTTTGACAAAGAGAGTGCCTGTGTTCTCGAGGTCGTTCAGGGCAAAGCCGATGCTTTCACCTATGACCAGCTGACCATTTACAAAAACTGGAAACAATACGAGGACAAGACCCGTGTCAATCTGGCGCCATACCAGGAAGCCCCTGAGTATTGGGGTGTTGCTCTGCGCAAGGGCGAATCGGAACTCCGTGACCAGATTAATTCATTTATCAAAAAGTATCGTGATGAAGGTGGTTTTGATAAGCTGGCCGAGAAATATCTGACCGATCAGAAGAAAATATTCGATGAAATGGAAATCCCTTTCTTCTTTGACGTCGAAGCCAGCCCAAGCACATGATCCGGAAAATTATCAGCATCCTGCTGGTCATTGCCGTACTGTCGAGCTTTTTCTTCTATGCCGTGATCAAGCTCGACCACCGCTGGCAGTGGCATGTTTTGGCCGATTATCGTTTTAAATTTTTACAAGGCTTTGTTGTGACGCTGCTGATCAGTGCTTTTTCACTGATCGGCAGCCTTTTTCTGGGTATTCTCGCCGCCTTGGGCCGCCGGTCCAAGGTTCACTTTTTCCATTACCTGGCCTCAGCCTACATTGAAGTCATCCGCGGCACGCCTTTGCTGGTGCAGATCCTGGTCTTTTTCTACATCATCGGCACGGCTTATGGCCTGAACAACCGCTATGTCATGGGCGTATTGATCATGTCGATTTTTGCCGGCGCCTACATGGCGGAAATCATCCGCGGCGGCTTGGAAAGCATTCCTTCAGCCCAGCTGGAAACGGCGCGTTCACTGTGCTTTACGCCGGCACAAACCTATCGCCACATCATCATTCCGCAGCTCAGCCGCATCGTGCTGCCGCCGCTGACCGGCCAGTTTGCCTCGCTGGTTAAAGACTCTTCCCTGCTCTCGGTCATCGCGGTCAACGAATTCGCCAAAAACGTCACAGAGGCCGATTCGCTAAACTTTGCGACTTTTGAAAACTATTTTCTGCTGGCTGTCGGTTACATGCTGATCACCCTCCCCATTTCCTGGCTGACCAAGCGACTGGAACGGAAAATGTATTATGCAAATTGATATTCAAAACTTAACCAAAACCTATGGCCGGCAAAAAGCCCTGGACAATCTTAGCTTGCGTTTGGATGATGTCCGGTCGCTAGCCATTATCGGTCCAAGCGGCGGCGGTAAAACGACCTTGCTGCGTATTCTCGGCGGTCTTGAGATTCCTGAAGCCGGCACAATTCAGCTGAATGGGCGTCAAGTCGATTTCGATGAACAACAGCTGTTTGAACATC
>DMJC01000156.1 GCA_003451915.1 Clostridiales bacterium | reverse complement strand
CTCCAATGTCACACCGGATGCCACATTGTCGGACATTCTGGCGATCAAAGCCAGAACAGGCCATTCGACGATTGCTGTCACCGATGATGGTACAGCTGGCGGCCGCCTGGCTGGCATCGTGACCAGCCGCGATTATCGCATCAGCAGGACACCGCCGGATAAACCGGTTCACGAATTTATGACACCATTTGATCATCTGGTCGTCGGCCATGAAGGCATCTCTTTGAGCGAGGCTAACGATATCATCTGGGATCACAAGATCAACCAGCTGCCGATTATTAACGACGATGGCCGGCTCGTCGCCATGGTTTTCCGCAAGGACTATGAAGAACACAAAGAAAACCCGTCGGAATTACTGGACAGCCATAAGCGTCTGGTCGTCGGCGCTGGTATCAATACCCGGGACTATGAGCAACGGGTGCCGGCGCTGGTTAATGCCGGTGCGGATATTCTGTGTATTGACTCATCTGACGGGTTCAGTGACTGGCAGGCCGACACGCTGCACTGGATTCGCAGACAATATGGCGACAGTGTGCTGGTCGGCGCCGGTAATGTCGTCGATTCTGAGGGTTTCCGCTTTTTGGTTGAAGCTGGTGCCGATTTTGTCAAAGTCGGTATCGGCGGCGGATCGATTTGCATCACTCGTGAGCAGAAGGGTATCGGCTGTGGCCAGGCCTCGGCAGTTATGGCTGTGGCTGAAGCTCGCGATGAATATTTCCGGGCGACCGGGATCTATGTCCCGATATGTTCGGATGGCGGCATCGTTCATGATTACCACATGACCCTGGCCATGGCCATGGGCGCTGATTTCCTGATGCTCGGCCGTTACTTTGCCCGCTTCGATGAGAGCCCCACCCGCAAAATGCTGGTCAATGGTGCTTATGTCAAAGAGTACTGGGGCGAGGGTTCCAACCGGGCCCGCAACTGGCAGCGGTACGACGATGGCGGTGAAGCTGGCAAAATGGCATTCGAAGAGGGTGTCGATTCCTATGTACCCTATGCCGGCAAGCTCAAGGACAATCTCGATGTGTCAATGGCCAAGATCAAGGCGACCATGTGTGCCTGCGGCGCGCTGACCATCCCGGAATTGCAGGAAAAAGCCCGTCTGGTCGTTGTTTCATCAACCAGCATCGTCGAGGGTGGCGCACACGACGTCATTCAGAAAGAAAGTGAACGCCGGTCATAACCGGTTGAAGACTTAATTGTACTGGCAATTTGAAAGGAGATACCCCATGTCTGAAAAAGTTTATGAAATGACATACGAAGGCATTAAAAAACTGCAGGAAGAGCTGGAGAACCGCAAGACAGTTGTCGCAGCTGATATCGCCGATCGTCTCAAAGAGGCGCGCGCACTGGGTGACCTGTCAGAGAATTCCGAATATGACGATGCCAAAAATGCTCAGGCTGAAAATGAAGTCCGGATGATGGAAATCGAGGCTATTCTCAAGAATTCCAAAGTCATCGATGAGGATGAAATCAGCAAAACCAAAGTCACGTTAGGCGCATTGGTCAAAATTCGTGACGAAGAGACCAAGGAAGAGCTGGACTATATTCTGGTCGGCAACAAGGAAGAGGATATCTTCAACAACAAGATCTCCAGCGAATCTCCGGTCGGTGCCGCGATCATCGGCAAGAAGAAGGGGCAGATTGTCGACGTCCGTACACCGGTCGGCATCCTGCGCTACCGGATCGTCAAGATTGCCAAGCCCAATTGACAGCAGGCACAAAAGAGAGGGAATAAAAATGACAGAATATGAAACCGCGGCAGCTCCGGCCGAATTGGATATGAGTGAACAGATGCGTATCCGGCTGGCCAAACTTGAAGAGCTGGCTGGCCGCGGCGAAGACCCGTTTGAACAGGTTACTTTCCCGGTAACCTGCCACAGCAGGGATATCATCGAGAATTTCGATCAAATGGAAGGTCAGGTGGTTGCCATTGCCGGCCGCCTGATGAGCAAACGCGGCATGGGCAAGGTCAGTTTTTGTGACCTGATGGACCGTCGCGGGAAAATCCAGCTGTTCACCAAAATCGATGAGTTGGGAGAAGCGGCATATACTGAATGGCAAAAGCTTGATATTGGTGACCTCGTCGGCGTCGAAGGCATCGCTTTCCGCACACAGCGTGGTGAAATCTCGGTTAAAACCAAGAAATATACACTGCTGACCAAGACATTGCGGCCACTGCCTGAAAAGTACCATGGCCTCAAGGATACAGATACCCGTTATCGCCAGCGTTATCTTGACCTGATCATGAATCCGGAGGTCAAGGATGCTTTTGAAAAGCGCAGCCTGATCATCCGTACTTTACGCAGCCATCTGGAATCTCGGGAATTTATTGAAGTTGAAACCCCGATTCTCAACATCATTCCCGGCGGCGCGACAGCCCGTCCTTTTGTGACGCATCATAATGCACTGGATATTGACCTGTTCCTGCGCATTGCGCCTGAACTGTACCTGAAGCGGCTGATTGTCGGCGGCTTTGAACGGGTTTTCGAAATCGGTCGGCAATTCCGAAACGAAGGCATCTCAATTAAGCATAATCCTGAATTTACATTGCTGGAAGTCTACCAGGCTTATACCGATTACAAGGGCATGATGGATCTGACCGAGCAACTGATCGCCAAGGCGACAGAGGCAGTGCACGGCCAGACGATGATCAACTATCAGGATCTGACCATTGATCTGACACCACCTTTCCGCCGCCTGTCGATGAGCGAGGCGATCCGGCTCTATGCCGATGTCGATTTTGATCAGATTCACACGGCTGAAGCGGCGGGTGAACTGGCCCGTCAGCGAAATCTTGAGGATTATAAACCGGGCATGGGCCGCGGCGATGTCATGAATCTTTTCTTTGAGGCTTACTGCGAAGAGCAGCTGGTTCAGCCGACATTTATTTATGATTATCCGATAGAAATTTCGCCGCTGACCAAAAAGAAACCGGGCAACCCAGAACTGACCGAGCGCTTCGAGCTGTTTATCGCCGGCCGTGAATACGCTAATGCTTATTCTGAGCTGAATGATCCGGTTGATCAGCGCGAACGTTTTGCCATGCAGCTGAAGAAGCGCGAAGCCGGTGATGATGAGGCTAATCTTCTGGATGAGGACTTTTGTGTGTCACTGGAATATGGCATGCCACCGACCGGTGGCATGGGCATGGGCATCGATCGTCTGGTCATGCTGCTGACTGACTCTTACTCGATCAGAGACGTCTTGCTTTTCCCGACCATGAAGCCGCTGCGTTAATTCTCATCTTGTTCACATGGTGTCACATTCGTGCCACAAAAAGGGTATAAAATGACTCAGGGAGTGTGATTGTCTTGCTTTCAAAGGGTGAATGCCTGAAAATCCTCGAACTTGGGCCAGGCGCAGATTCGTACGAGATTGAAAACCGCTATACCATGCTGATCAAGCGCTATCGCGGACAGACCGATGCTGAATCGGTCGCCAGGCTGGATCAGATCACAATGGCATATAACATTCTGACCGGCCGATACATCGAACCGGAACCGGAGAACCCGCGGCTTGAGCAGGTTATCTTAGGCAAGCCTGTCCGGCAGTGGAAGAATATCTGGCATTATGGGCGGTTACCCTTGCTGGCCGGTATCATCGGTGCTGCTGTGCTGATTTATTTTATTTATACCGTGGCGACCAATAAACCGCCCGATTTTCAGATCGGCTTCATCGGCTTGTTTAGCAAAACGGAGACCNNCCGCCGAGGCAGGTGTGGAAGATTATATCCTGGATCAGTTTCCGGATTTTGATGAGATCGAAGTCCTGATCCTGCCGATGGATCTTCGGGCTATTGACAGCCCGGCAGGAACAGGCGAGACCAACGGTGCTTCTGGTCAATATCTCTATGAGTATATGATGAAAATGCTGACCTTGATGGTTGGCGATTCTTATGAGGTTTATGTCTGCGATCAGCTGGTCTTCGACCGGTATGCCCCGCAAGGTGCGTTCGCTGATCTGACAACCTTCTACACCGATTTGCAGAATCAGCTGCCGGCTGATGTCCTGGCCAAAATCAAGCCGCTCTACCGCGCACCTGATAACGGCGATGAGGAAGGTCAGGCAGCCGAGAGTGAACCGGTTTTATTCGGCCTCGACGTCAGTGAACTTCGCCTGGCCCAAGGCTTAGGATTTTACAGTGATACGCAGATCCTGACTCTTGGTGTCAAGGCCAGTGCAGTCGATGAGGCTGCAGCCTTTCTCGAAAATTGGATCAAGGATTATCAGGAAATGAATACACGGCAATCTGAATTTGAAGCCACGTTGCCGACAGAATCGAAATAATTCTTCATCAAGTATTACTTAGTCTGTCGCCAGTTCCACCAGATGATAAAGTTCAGCCGCTTCGGCGGCAGTCAGCTCCCGGCATTCACCGGGAGCTAATTTTTGATCCAGCAGAAGCGGCCCGATCCTGATACGGCGCAGCGATGTGACACGGCGGCCGGTCGCCAGCATCATTCGCTTGACCTGGTGGAACTTGCCTTCATGGATGGTCAACAGAGCTTTTTGCGGCTCTTGCACGGTCAGCTGGGCTGGCCGGCATTTGAGGCCATCGGCTAATTCGAGGCCGGCTTCAAACTGCAAAATATCCGACTGTTCAAATACTTTTCCTTGAATGGTTACAGCATAGGTCTTCCAGACTTCCCAGCGCGGGCTGGCCAGGCGGTGGCACAAGGTGCCGTCATTGGTCAGCAACAGCAGACCAGTGGCATCGATATCCAGACGGCCGACCGGAAATAGTCCGGCCGATTTGAAACGCGGCGGTATCAGTTCGGCAATCGTACGGTGCCGCGGATCGTCCATCGCCGTAATCAGCCCGGCAGGTTTATTCATCATCAGATGGATCTGTTTTTTTAATAAAATCGGCAGTTCGTTCAGTGAAATAGAACTTGAACCATCTTCAGAAACGGACTGACCGGCATCGCGGCAGACCTGACCATCGATCCTGACCAGACCTTGCCGGATCATTTCTTTAACCTCTGTCCGTGAACCAAACCCTGCATTAGCCAAATATCGATCAAGACGCATGAAACTAATCACCTCATTTGGATTATAATCGCTCAACTTTCGTGGTACAATGAAAAAGGTTGAATTCAATGGAAAAGGGGGCGGTCACACTGGCAGCAACATTGATAAACATCGAACAAGGCCGTCCGAATGTCGAGAAGGCAATCATGAAATTACGGCTGGAACTGGCCACACTGCGCCGGGTCGGCGTTAAGACGATAAAAATTATTCACGGTTACGGTTCATCGGGTGAGGGAGGCGCGATCAGGCTGGCTGCCCGCAAATTTTTACATGAGCAGCTTGAAGCCAATAAGATCAAGGCTTTCTGCCCGGGTGAAAATTTCGGACCTTTTGAGAACAGCGGCCGCAAAATGGTCACACTGGCACCTTCTTTACGCCAGGATCCCGACTGGGGCCGCCAAAACGACGGTATAACAATCGTGATTCTCTGAATTAACATCCTTTTTACCTTAATCTAATTCTCTCCTAATTTCGTCTTGCTATCATGAGATTGTGAAACGAAAACAGGAGGGAAGAATATGAACAGAGTTTCTAGAATTATTTTATCGCTGATGCTTGCCCTGGCTATGCTGGCCAGTTTGACTGCCTGCGCCGGACAGGACGGAAAACCTGACGGAACTGCAGCGGACGGCAGCCTGAAAGGCAAGATTGTCACGTCCGGCTCGACCTCGATGGAAGATATCATGACCGCGCTGGGTGAGGGATTCACTGCAGCTAACCCGGGTGTCCAGGTGGAGATCCAGGGTGGCGGTTCGAGTACAGGCGTCAAAAATGCCAGTGATGGCATCAGCGACATCGGCAACGCATCCCGTTCCTTAAAGGACGAGGAAAAATCATTGGGTTTGACTGAGCATGTCATCGCCATTGACGGCATCGCTGTTGTCGTTAACAGCGCCAACGCTGTCACAGGTCTGACCAGCACGCAAGTTGCGGATATTTTTACCGGCAAGATCACCAACTGGCAGGAAGTTGGCGGCGCCGACGCCCCGATTGTCGTGATCCTGCGGGAAGCTGGTTCAGGTACCCGTGACGGGTTTGAATCAATTCTTAAAATTGCCGACCAGTGTGTCGGCAGCCAGGAAGTCAATGAGACCGGCATCGTTAAAAGCACCGTGGCTGGCAATGTCAACGCAATCGGTTACCTTTCGCTCGGCAAAGCCAGTGAGACCGTACATGCGCTTGCCATTGACGGGGTTGCGCCCAGCGAAGCCACGGTCAAAGATGGCAGCTATACCCTGCAGCGACCGTTCACTTGTCTGACGAAAGGTGAAGAATCCAGTCTGGTCAAAGCTTTCTTCGAATTCATTTTCAGCCCCGACGGGCAGGCCATGGTAGCTCAGAAGGGTTATGTGCCAGTCAAGTAAGGACTGATGATCATGAAGAATGCAAGTGAATTGATTGCCCGTTCTGCTTTTTTAGCCGGTGCCGTGATTTCGGTGGCTTCGGTTCTGATGATCGCCCTCTATATGCTGATTGCCGGGTTGCCGGCAATCAGCGAGATCGGTCCCCTGAAATTTCTTCTGGGCACGGTCTGGAAGCCGACTGCGAGTGAGCCGGCTTTTGGCATTCTGGCCATGATGCTGACCACGCTGGCTGCAACCCTGGGCGCTATCCTGCTGGGTGTGCCGATCGGACTGCTGACGGCGGTTTTTCTGGCAGAACTGGCACCAAGCCGGCTGGCCAGTCTGATTCGTCCGGCGGTCGAGCTTTTGGCCGGCATTCCTTCGGTCATTTATGGTTTTTTCGGTCTGCAGCTGATTGTGCCGCTGGCGCAGCACATCTTCAATATTCCATCCGGAGCAACGCTCTTTTCGGCGATTCTGATCCTGGCAGTCATGATTCTGCCGACGATCATCAGCACTGCCGAGACCGGCCTGCGGGCCGTGCCGGCAGTGTATCGCGAAGCATCTCTGGCGATCGGGGCCACCCGGATTGAAACCATTTTCAAAGTCATGCTCCCTGCCGCCCGCTCAGCGGTCTTATCGGGTGTCATCCTCGGCGTTGGCCGGGCGATCGGCGAAACCATGGCGGTGATCATGGTCGCCGGTAATGTCGTCAATCTGCCGGCGCTTTTTAAATCGGTCCGGCCGATGACGGTGGGTATCGC
>DMJC01000231.1 GCA_003451915.1 Clostridiales bacterium | reverse complement strand
GTTTTACTGCGGCCAATGTACTGCGCGGGGACACAGCGGTTTTCCACTATCACGATGTTGCTGACATTAATTTGGATAAAGATTGGCTGATTGACGTCAGAACCCCTGAAGAATACGCCCTCGGCACAATAAGCGGCGCGGTCAACATGCCTTTGGACAGCCTGCGCGCAAGGCTGGCTGAACTGCCGACAGACCGTAATCTGTATGTATTCTGCCAGGTTGGCCTGCGCGGTTATCTGGCGAGCAGGATTCTGCAGCAAAAGGGTTTTACGAAGGTCTACAACCTGAGTGGCGGATACAAGCTGTTCAACACGGTGATGCTTGACCAGTCGGCAGAGATTCCGTTTAACTGCTATGGCGAACCCGCTGTCGAAGGTGAAGGTGAAAAGCTGGCAGTTGCAACCGCTGAGCCAGCCCGTTCAGTACGGACAATACAAATCGACGCAACTGGCCTGCAATGTCCCGGTCCGATCCTTAAACTGGCTGAAGGGATCAAGCAGATTGATTCAGGTGACGAGCTGATCATCAAAGCAACCGATCCCGGATTTGCAACCGATGCGGTTGTCTGGTGTGAGCGCACTGGCCATAAACTTGACGAAATGGTGGCCAAAAGCGGTACATACACCGCCAAAGTCCGTAAAGGGCAGCCCAAAGCGCCGGTTCTGGCAGCCGCACCCGGCGACGATAAAAATATCATCGTTTTCAGCGGCGAACTGGACAAGGCGATCGCCGCATTCATCATTGCCAATGGAGCAGCTTCCATGGGACGCAGAGTCACTTTATTTTTCACCTTCTGGGGACTGAATATTCTGCGTAAATCTGAACAAGTCAAGGTCAAGAAAGGGTTCATTGAAAAAATGTTTGGCCTGATGATGCCGCGCGGCTCACGTCGGCTGGGACTTTCCAACCTGAATATGGGTGGTATGGGCGCCAAGATGATTCGCGGCGTCATGAAGTCAAAGAATGTTTCATCACTTGAAGAACTGCTTCAGATTGCTCTGCAAAATGGCATAAGACTGGTAGCCTGCCAGATGACTATGGAGATCATGGGTATCAAAGCTGAAGAATTGATTGATGGCGTAGAACTGGGTGGCGTGGCCACTATGCTCGGAGCGGCCGAACAATCAGATATGTCACTTTTCATCTGATCAGCGTCCTGTCAGCTGATCTCAGGCCGGTGTCGCGATCTCTACGCGATTCCGGCCTTTTTGTTTAGCCTGATACAATGCTTTGTCGCATTCAGCGTAATAATTCGATGGCATGCGCTGCGGCAATCGCAATTGGGCAACACCAAAACTGGCGGTGATCCGGATCGCATGGCCTTCTGCCCGGAAGATGCGGTTCGCGATCAATTGACGGAGCTTTTCGGCAACCTGCCCACCCGAAGCCAACTGGGTATCCGGCAGAAGGATAATAAACTCTTCGCCGCCGAAACGGGCAATCATATCAGTCTGCCGCAGTGAATCCTGCAGAAACCGTGCCATTTGACAGAGCACCTCGTCACCTGTTGTGTGGCCGAAGGTGTCATTGATGTTTTTAAAATGATCAACATCGAGAATGATCAGGCAGGACTGTCGGGCTATGCGCCGGATCTGCGCGACTTCTTTTTTGACAACTTCATCAAAATAGCGGCGGNNAGGGCTGTCAACGGATCGAGGAAGGCCATCTTTTCGAGTTCCTGGTTTTTTTGCAGCAGAAGATCCTGCTGTTCGGATATTTGCTTACGTTGCAAAGCATTGAGACAATTCTGCCGCCACATGACGACTGCGACGCCCAGACCTATGGCCGTTGAGACCAGTCCGTTGACCCTGGCCGCCAATAACCTCTGCGGTTCGGCCTGACTGTAACCTAATAAAATGAAATAAGCCAGATAACTGAGTGAGTAGTACAAGAGTGAAATACGCGGCGATGACAGGTAAAGAACACCGCAAAGCAAACAAACCAGGATATAAACGACAATATTGTCACCGACCAGCTGATCAAACCAGACAACCAGCAGACCGCCGGCCATAATCGCGACCATCATGATATGATGCATGGCTTTCATGGCCGGACCGGTTCTTGACCTGGCCGGTAAATTGACTACCAGCGCCATAATCAGCATGAATATGAAAAAACAGGCATGCGTAATCATAATCGATTGGCGCCAGATAACCTCGGCCGGCTGATCTGGTACGGTCAGCCAGAACAAGATAAAACTGGCCACATGAACGGGCATGGCCATAAGACTGGTGAGACTGACGCGCCGCAGGTTGATGCGGGCGAATTCATCGATGATATCCGGCGAGACCGGACCGAGGCCAGGCAAAATCAGTTTGCGGATGACTTGATGGGCCTGGCTGATGGCTGTCTGAAGCTGCAGCGCTGTTTTCATCACATGTAAACCTCACTGTTTCTATTTTAACACAATCTTCTAACAGTACCAGTCTTGAATATTCCTGTACTGTGTGCGACACTTAGCAAAGAAACATAGCAGGAGGACAGATTGATGAAAGTGACATTTTTAGGCGCAGCTGAAACTGTGACCGGCTCATGCTATCTGGTTGAAACGGATCGGACCTCTTTTCTGGTCGACTGTGGCCTGCATCAGGGACGGCAGGACGAGACCCGGCTGAACCGTGCTCCATTCCCCTTTGCCATGGAGGAGATCGACTTTCTCCTGCTGACGCATGCTCATATTGATCACAGCGGCCGTATTCCTAAACTCTATACATCGGGATTCCGCAAACCGATTTACGCCACCAAAGCGACAGCCGAGCTCTGTGCCATCATGCTGCCTGATTCCGGCCATATCCAGCAAATGGAATTTGAATGGCGCAGCCGCAAGAACAGCCGAGCCGGCAAGCCAGTCGAACCGCCGTTGTATACGATGCAGGATGCCATCGACAGCTGCAAGCTTTTTGAACCGGTCCATTATGATGCTGAATTCAGACCGGCTGACGATGTCCGCGTTATCATGCGCGATGCCGGCCACATTCTGGGTTCGGCTATTCTGGAGATCTGGGTCGAGGAAGATGGGCAGCCGGTCAAGATTGTCTTTTCCGGTGACCTCGGCAATAAAGGAATCCCGATCATGCGTGATCCGACGGTCATCGACGGCTGTGATTACCTGGTCATTGAATCAACCTATGGTGACAGGGTCCATTCAGATAAAGATGACAAAGTCGAACATTTTGTCAGGATAATCAATGAGACGATTGCCGGGGGCGGCAATGTCGTGATTCCTTCGTTCGCCATAGGCCGTACGCAGGAAATCATCTATGAAATCAACAAACAGGCGGACAAATACAGTGAGCATCGCCAGTTGTTCATGCAGACCCCGGTTTATGTCGACAGCCCGCTGGCTGTCTCGGCTACCAGGATATTCCGTGAAAATACGGACTGTTATGATGAAGAAGCCCGCGCATATATTCTGAACGGGGATAATCCGCTGGATTTTCCCAACCTGCACTTCACGGCAAGTGTTGAAGAATCAAAACAGCTCAACGTCAGTGAAGAAAGCAAAATCATTATATCAGCCAGTGGCATGTGTGATGCCGGCCGGATAAAGCATCATTTAAAACACAATCTCTGGCGGCCGGAATCAACGATTCTGTTCGTCGGTTTCCAGGCGCAGGG
>DMJC01000195.1 GCA_003451915.1 Clostridiales bacterium | reverse complement strand
CTGATATGCTGCAGACCGAGCAATATGGTGTTTACCATGCGACGAACGAAGGTTATTGCAGCTGGTTCGAGTTTGCTGATGCGATAATGACAGATGCCGGACTGGCTTGTCACGTGCGACCGGTTACTTCTGAACAATACCCGACCAAGGCCGTCCGTCCGAAAAACTCACGGTTGTCCAAGGACAGTCTGGATGCGGCGGGCTTTACAAGGTTGCCGGGGTGGCATGATGCGCTGGTGAGGTATTTGGTGGAATTGGGTGAGAGGTAATGTGGGAACTGGATTCTCGGCATCATAACTCTCGGTAAACTCTCGGTAGCAGTTACCAAAACGGAACGAACGATTTGACAGCTGATACTAATGCTAATCAAGTGGAGGTCAGTCATTGAATTTTGAAACAAAAGTCGCTTTAGTTACAGGCGCCGGACAATCTATCGCAGGGAGTCATCTGTCCGGGATCGGTCAGGCTGTTGCACTTAATCTGGCCAAAGCAGGTGCGTATATTTTTGTCAATGATTGGAATGCAGATGCAGCTGAGAGAACGGTCAAGATGATCATCAGCCAGGGCGGCCAGGCTGAATCTGTTGTTGCCGATGTATCTGATGAAAATCAGATCATCGCAACCGTCGACCGGATCCAAGCTCAACATGTCCGGATTGATATTCTTGTACATTGTGCAGCCGTTCAGTACCCCGTCAGTCTCTTTGATCTGCAAGCTGATCAATGGCGAAGAGTGCTTGATCATAACCTGTTCGGTACTTTTTGTGTTGCTCGGGCTGTGGCGAAAGTGATGAAAACGCAGAATGCTGATGAAGATCGCAGTCGCGGCAAAATTGTCCTGTTGACTTCGATCCATGATGCCAGACCACGAGTAGGCAAATTCGATTATGATGCAGCCAAGGCCGGTGTTTCACAGCTGACTCGTGAGTTGGCTTTGGCTTTGGCGCCAGACCATATTAATGTCAACGCGATTGCCCCGGGTGCCATTTGTACACCTATGAATATTATTTTGGAACAAGATGGCGTTGACAAGGAGGCTATTAAGAAAATTCCATGGGGAAGAATGGGGCAATCTGATGAAGTAGCCAAACTTGCAATGTTTCTGTTATCGGATGACGCGGATTATATTACTGGCAGTGTGATTCCGATCGACGGGGGACGGAGTTTGGTATGAAATATGTGTCTATTCGCTATAAATACTGCTATGAAGGAACAACTATGCAGTGACACGAATTTATGCGGGCCCTACGCGATAAAAATCTCAAGCCGATACATCTGTCAATACATCAATTGCTTGACGATTGCGTCTAGACGCTTACGATTCTGCTATTCAAGCTAGTCTTTCACTTGACCGTTTGGCTTCTTCTTGATCATCAGACTACTGAACCATCGATAGGCAAGGAGACTTCCACTTAGGTTCAACAGGATATCATTAACGTCGAACACTCGATCACAAAAGCGGCAAACCAGCGTGAGAGCCAGTTGCGCTATTTCAGCTGACAGGCTGACTGCTATCAAAATGATCATATTTCGTCGATTGCTGTCAGCCCGCAGATAAGCCAGGTAGGCAGACAATGGGATAAACAAGGCAAGATTGGCGAAAACCTGTAATAAGATAGTTGTTGTCAGCCTCATGTCTCTATAGTTTATTTCCTCAAGAATAGGAAGAATAGGCACGAGGTTGAAACGCGGCAAGACTGTGAATGGATCGTTGTAATTGACATAAAGTGGAAAATATAAAACACCAATGACGAGAAAAACGTAAGTGATAAAAATAAAATTAATGAGCACCAAGCCGTTATTGACAGGATCGACGTTTCTTCTGTTGCGATAATATTGGATAACCATAATGATCATGACAATGAAAAAGGGGATAACAAGGGCAACCGTTTTTATTCGGATCATATGACACCTCAGTAAATTATATGTTTAGTTGGATGACATAACAACATAATCCGACCTTATACATTCATTGCCATAAACATAATCATTGATGAATAGAAAAATATAGGAACCACTGCCTGCCATAGTCCATGTTTTACTGGCACTGACAGGTAAATAACCTGATTCCTCGGCGTATGCCACGCTTTTTAGTGACCCAGGTAACTCAGTATCGAAAATCCAGAATCCATCTTTCAAACACTTGACTGTGTAGTATCGTTTGATGACACCGGGTGCTGCCCCGGTCAGATAGACATCTGACATCGATATTGAAATCTGGTTGCCATTGTATGTTCTTGAAGTACCATAGAAAGTTGAGTGGAAAGATACATTTGAGGTATATGTTTCAGCAAAGACTTGTCCGCTGATCAGCAGAACCGAAACAATAATCAGGGTTACGACGATGAAACGATTTAATGAACTCATAATAATCCTCCTGAATATTAATTCAAATGCAGTCACGAAACGCGACTACTTTATTGAGCTATTGTATTAGAAACGAAAACACATGTCAATACACAAAGTTGCATTTTGGAGCAAATCATTATCGTAAATAAATAAGGCTTCGTTCAGTCATATGTCTTACCTCATCCAGGGAGTGACGAGTCAAGTCATAAGACTGGTCGAAGCCTTAAAGGTAATTTTACTCGTGGCGTGTGCAACGAGTTACCTTTCATCAGGGATATAGACTGGTTTTCAGCCGATCTTGAGCTTGGCGCTTTGCGCGAATGCCTTGGCCGTGTCGATTAAGACTTCGTCGGGGATGAGATGGTCAAGATTTTCACCGAGTTTGTGCAGCTGTTTGACGTGATAGGAGTACCAGAATTGATGCCAGGACTTGAAGATTTTTTTCATGTCATTGTCCCCCCCTCGAATAAATAATGGTGCGTGTGTTGCACAGTGCATACTTTGATATTATACAATATTCTATCAATTATGAAAGCCTTGAAGCGCTTTGTTATGAAAAGAAACAAAAACATAAAGAGTTTGTATCGTATTTATGATAACTATAAATATATTGAAAAAATCACAGCTGACGTTTATGATTGTCTAGATAATCGTTAGTTTTACAGATAACTGAATCAAACCAATCGAGGAGATTGTTTATGAGTGATAAACCTAAATCAAAACTTATCCGCTACATAGTTCTGACCTGTGCGATCGTCATTGTTGTGATCATCGGCTTTGCGATTTCCAAATTGATGGCTTTAAATGAAGGGGCTGTGCCGGTCGTGACGCGTCCGACAACCGATACGACTGAGACATTGCCGGAGACGACATTGCCGACGTTTGAGGGCATACCGAGTGATATTGACATTGATTACACCGTCGAAGTGACTAATCCGTCGATCGCGCCGATTTATCAGGTTGTCCCGATTGATGAGAAGGTCATCAACATCTTGTTGATCGGTTATGATGCTCGTCCGGGGGAATTGACCGGCCGTTCGGACACCCAATTGCTGATGTCGTATAATCGCGACCAGGGATCGCTCAAAATGGTGTCCTTCATGCGCGACACCTGGGTGCCGATCGAAGGTCATGACTGGGATCGGATCAATGCGGCTTTTTCATATGGCGGCATCGGTCTTGCTATCAATACGCTGAATGATGTCTTCGACCTGGACGTTCAGAATTATGTCATCGTCCGTTTTGAGGAGTTTGTCAATATTGTGGACCAGATCGGCGGTATTGACCTCGAACTGAGCGAGAAAGAAATCGAATTTATCAACAAATACGCTAACTCTACCCAATTGGACACCACACCGGGTCTCAAGCATCTCAACGGCAGCCAGACCTTGTCGCACAGCCGGAACCGCTATGTCGGCAATGGCGATTTTACACGCACCCAGCGCCAGCGTGACGTTATGGTGACCATCTTCCGTAAGATGATGAAGGAGAAGGATCCTGTTGTCATCTCGCAGCTGGTTTCCTTTGCTCTCGAAAATGTCCGAACCAATATGAAACCGGATGAAGTCTTTACCCTCTCACTAGAGATTCTGGGCCATAAGAATCTGGCGATGAGTCAGGCTCGCGTACCTTTTGATAAAACCTGGCATTATGCCAATGAAGATGGCCGCAGCGTTCTGGGGGTCAACCTTGAGAAGAATGTCTCGCTGCTGCATGAGTTTCTCTATTCGGAATAAGCTAGTGAGGAAGTAATAAATGAAACAACCATTTTCTAATAAAAGCAGGCGACCGGTTGTCATTGTCCTGCTGGTGCTCGTCGGCATTTTGCTCCTGACGGCCGGCGGCACTTACGCTTATCTGCGCAGCCTGACCGATCTGGTCGAACCGGGTGAAGTGACGGGCAATCCTTCCTTGCAGGAGAGCGATTTGATCGAACCGGCTGAGACTGTTGATGAGACCGACAGTACAGAGGCGATGGGCGAGGCGAAGAACGAGCAAGGCGAGGTTGAGGTGATTGATCTCCGCAATGATCCGGATGTCTATAATATCTTGCTGATCGGTTCTGACCGGCGCGGGACTGAACTGAATGGCCGCTCCGACTCGATGATCATTTTTTCCATAAACAAGCGGACTAAGAAGATCCATCTCGTTTCACTGATGCGAGCCCTGTATGTCAACATTCCGGGCCG
>DMJC01000075.1 GCA_003451915.1 Clostridiales bacterium | reverse complement strand
ACCGTCAGGCGCTCCAGCCGTCGTGGTTGTCAGCAGCTGACCGCCGCTCCAGGACAGCACATCTGAAAGCGACAGCCTAAGCATGGGCTTCAGCCTCCAGTGCAGCAATCGCTTCAGTCGCAGTTTCTGCATCATCAAAGTGGATTGTGCGGTCTTTAAAAATCTGATAATTTTCATGCCCTTTGCCGGCAATAACTATCATATCCCCGGCTCTGGCCTGCCTGACCGTTGAAAAAATGGCTTCGCGCCGGTCAGGAATGACCTGATAAGCTCCGCCGGTCGGTTCGATACCGGTCAGAATATCAGCAATGATCGCCATCGGGTCCTCGGTCCTGGGATTGTCAGAGGTGATGATGGTCAGGTCGGCCAGGCGGCCGGCAACATCGCCCATTTCAAAGCGGCGTGACCTGGCCCGGTCTCCGCCATTGCCAAAAAGCACAACCAGCCGGCCGCTGACATACTCACGCAAGGTCTGCAGTAAATTCTCCAGGCTGGCCGCATTGTGTGCATAATCGACAATGACCTGAAAAGGCCGGCCGGTCGGAATCGGCTGCACGCGCCCCGGCACAGCAATCTCAGCCAGGCCGGTCTGCACAGCATCAAAAGAAGTACCGGCCAGGCCGGCACAAGTGATCGCCGCCAGCGCATTGTAAACGTTGAAACGGCCGGGCATTCCGACAAAAACATCACCCGAGTACCAGGGACTGCGCAAGGTAAAGCTTGTGCCGACTCGCTGATGAACCGATGTCTGACGCAGATCCGCGGCCCGTACATCAGCTGAAGGATCCAGCCCATAGGTCAGGCAGGGTCCTTTGACTGCCGCCCGCACCGTTTTGTAACAAGAAACATCACGATTGATCACAGCCTGCCTGCAGCGGTCAAAAAGCAGCAGTTTGGCGGCCAGATACTCATCCATCGAAGCATGCTCATGAGGACCGATATGATCATGATAGAGGTTGGTGAAAACACCGGTGGCAAATTCACAGCCATAGACACGATCCAGCATGAGGCCCTGCGACGAGACCTCCATCACACAGCTGTCACAGCCCCGGACGACCATGTCGTCCAGCAGAGCCTGCAGATCATAGGACTCCGGCGTTGTGCGTGATGCATAAGTGATTTCGCCGCCGATAATATTGGCAACTGTTCCGATCAGGCCAGTCTGCCGGCCGGCTGCAGCCAGAATCGCCCGGGTCATATAGGTCGCTGTCGTCTTGCCCTTGGTACCCGTGATGCCGATCATCTCCAGGCGGCCGGACGGATGGCCGAAAAAGCGGTCAGAAACATGAGCCAGACCGCGGCGGGTATCCGCGATGCGAGCCCAAGGAACCAGCAAATCCTCAACCGGCTTTTGCAGCAATATGGCTGAAACATCCTGAGCTAAAGCCTGGGCAATATACTGGTGGCCATCGGTGACGAATCCTTCAACGCAGACAAACAGCGAACCGCGGCGGGCTTTGCGTGAATCATAAACGACGGAGTCAATCTCGATCGAAAGATCACCCTGCCCATCGAGAATTTCAAGTCCCTGGATCAATTCCTGCAGCTGCATGCTCTTTGCTCCCCTGGCTAGTGTCATGACGTAACAGTTGTGTATGCCGATTGTCTATTTTAGTCGTTTTCACCTGATTGGGCAACCTCTTCTTCAATCGTCGTAAAACTGATCTGGACAATACTGCCGCGCTTGATGGTAACGGTCTGGCTGACTGGTTCGCTTCCCGTTTCGCTGCCAGGTTCTGCGGCCGGTTCACCGGTATTGCCGGAACTGAATGTAGGCAGCGGATCCTGTGCCGAAGCCAGACCCAGACAATCACCGTTAATTTTAATATTTAGTCCGATTTCTGCGGCAGCACTCATGCATTCACTGACATTTTTGCCGGTAAAATCAGGTACAATAACCAGCTTCTCGTCGGGTTCCGTGACCGGATACAAGACAATCAGACCGGCATTGTGCAGCTCAGTCCCTGCAGCCGGCCACTGGTAACGGACCAGTGTATCAGCGCCCATCGCCGTTTCACCGGCTTCAGTTTTAAAGCCCTTGGCAGCCAATGTCTTCATAGCTGTGCCATAAGTCATTCCCGTGACATCCGGCACCGGCGTCGTGGCCTGCAACCGTGAAACATCCTTGTCGCTGTATTCGCGACTGACACCCATGTATTCCAGGGTCCGCGAGATAATTATCCCGCAGGTCCTGGCTGCGGCCGAGGATGTCAGCTTATCATCAGCTGGCTTGTCGAGAACAGCCAAGGCAACAATCTCCGGATTATCCGAGGGTGCCAGGCCAACAAAAGCCAGCGTGTGCTTACCCTGTTCATCTGTTGATGTGCCGGTTTTACCAGCCACGGCATAACCCTCCACATAAGCTGCCGAGCCAGTTCCATAAAGTACAACACCTTTCAGCAGCTCGCGAATGCGAGTTGCCGTGCTTTCGGAAATAACCTTTCGGATCGTTTCCGGCTGGTATTCTTTGACAATTGAACCTGAGCTGTTGGTCATGGCTTTGACCACCTGGGGTGTCACCAGGCTGCCGCCGTTGGCAAATGCGCAATAAGCAGCCGCAATCTGCAAAGGTGTTGTGGTCGACGACTCACCATAAGATAGAGTTGCCAGGTCGATCTGTGTCGGATTCTGGTGTAAAATACCACACTCTTCAGCTGGCAGATCAATGCCAGTCACATTGGCAAAGCCAAACGACCTGATGTAGTGGTAATATTTGCTGACTCCCGTTCGCAAGGCCAAGGTCGCAAAGATCGGATTGCAGGAATGCCAGAAGCCCTGCTGCAATGTTTCTTTGCCGTGGTTTGGTGTATGAGAACAGCGGATCGTCCAGCTGGCCAGCCGGATCGGAGCGTCGCTCATCATTTCAGACTCGCGGGTCGTCGCTTCCTCAAGGGCGATCGCAGCGGTAACTGCTTTCATTGTCGAACCTGGTTCATAGGTATCCGAAATGGCACGGTTCCGCCAGACCTGCGATGACAAGTAATCCATCGTTTCCTTGGCTGACGTATCCCAGCCACTGACTGCAGCACCCTCTGGCCGGGCGACCGGGTCTGAGCTGCTGAAAAACGGATAAGATGCCATTGCCAGCACAGCACCGGAGTAAGGATTTAAAATAATGACTGTACCCCCGCCCGTAATGTCATAGGCATTGATTGCCAGCTGCAGCTCCTCCTGCACAATCTTCTGAATGTTGATGTCGATATTCAAGATAAGATTCTGTCCATCCTTGGCGCGCAGGCTGGTCGGCACCGAGAAAGGCAGGACACCGGCACCCTGGTAATTGTCTGTTTCAACGTAGGTATAGCCGGGTTCACCGGTCAGCAGGGTGTTATATTGCATTTCAATGCCCAGCTGCCCGACCAGATTATTCTGGTCATAGTTGGTGTAACCGATTACCTGGCTGGCCAGCGTGCCATTGGTATAATAACGCCGCGGCTCGGCATCGATGCGGATACCCCCCAGGTCTGCCTTGCTTTTATATGTTTTCAGCGCATCGGCTTCGGTGCCCGGCACATCTTTTTTCAGCTGAACATAAGATTTGTCTTTCTGCGCCAACGCTGCCGCGACCTCGGACTTATCCATGTTCAGGCAAACGGCAACGTTCTGGGCAATTTCATCAGCAGTAATATCTTTGGTGATTGAACGGACATCCTTGGGAGTAATGCCGATTCTGTATACATATGTTGTACCAGCCAGTTCAACGCCGTTGCGGTCGAGGATCTGGCCGCGGCGGGGATTTTCGGTGACTTTGGCATAATGGAGATCAGCAGCTGCTTCCGCGTGCATGGCGTATTCGACAATCTGGATCTGGTAAAGATTATAAATGAGGAGTGCTGCAAAAAAGACCAGCGCCACGGTGATTGCCGCGAAACCGATCTTTCTGCCGGGTCTGCCCTGCCGTCCGGACTGTCTTGGCTTTTTGACCCGCGGGTTGCGAATGTCAGGCCCTTGTTGCCCCGCGCCGGTACCGCTTCGGCTTTGCCGCTGCTGACGCTGCTTCTCCCTGTAAAAATGCTGGTCTGATTGAAGATTTCGTGTATTGCGGCCTTTCAAGTCAATCGCCCGTCCTTTGTTGGTTCATGTTCTTAAAATAGCCTTCTAACGTCGAAAAAACAACTGCCAGATATGTTTCCTGATCAATATTGACCGTTTCTGAAGAATGAAAGACCACCCGGTCGGTTCCGGGCATGCTGACACTGACGATCTGGCTGCCCGCCGGATCCTGTAAACCCAGTCTGCTGATCGCCTGCTGACGGATGAGATCGAGATTGGTCTTCTGGGCAAGAGCTTCCCTGATCTGGCTGCTGTTCTGGTCCAATTTGACAATCTGACGCTCAACTGATAGATTATTGAAGTTTAATTCCAAAATCTGGGCCTGACGATAGACAACAAAAGAAAAAATACCTGCAACAGTCAAGACGATAAAAACTGCAGAAAACAGAATTTTCAGACGCTGCACAGTCAACAAACGCCTGATCGCATGCGCATTGGCTTTGCTGGTCATCTCCGGAGCCGGTGTCGCCGTGACCGGAATACGTTTTGCCTTGATCAGGGCAGCCGGCTGTTTGACAAGCGGTGTCACACGAGCTCGCTTGCCTGAAGTTGATGCCCTTTTTCGCTGCAGGGCAAGATTGCCATAATATTCTGTCAAATTCATCAACCTCCTTCAATCAATCGCTCAAAACAACGTAATTTTGCGCTGCGTGAACGGGGATTTTCTTTTTGTTCAGCCGCACTGGCCACGACGGCCCTTCGGGTTACAACCCGGCCCATCGGCTTGCGGCCGCATATGCAGACCGGAAATTCTCGCGGGCAGGTGCAGGGATTTTCAAGTTTGCGGAAAGCCTCTTTGACCAGTCGGTCTTCCAGTGAGTGAAAAGTTATGATACAGAGCCTTCCGCCATGATTCAGCAGATCGGGTGCGTTTGCCAGCAATTGTTCAATTGCTGCCAGTTCCTGATTGACTTCAATCCGGATCGCCTGAAACGTCCGCCGGGCAGGGTGTTGCGCCTCCTGGCGAGCTGCTGCCGGCATCGCTCTGATGACAACGTCACGCAATTCAGCTGTCGAACGGAATGGCTGCCGGTTTCTGTAAGCCACAATGGCCGAAGCGATGCGTCCGGCATATCGTTCCTCACCATAATCACGGAGAATTCTGACCAGCTCTTCCTGGCTGCGTGAATTAACAACATCAGCAGCCGTCGGGCCATTACTGTGATCCATCCTCATATCGAGCGGTCCGTCCTGACCATAGCCAAAGCCTCGGTCAGCTTGATCAAGCTGCCAGGATGAAACGCCAAAATCGGCAAGTATGCCATCTGCCCCTGTTATGGCAAGATCCGCGAAAATGCCTGTCAAATCTGAAAAATTACCATGAACCGTCTGCCAATTCGAGTGGTTTGCCACTTGCGCCAATCGCTCACGTCCAGCTTGCTGTGCATCCTGATCGCGGTCAATCGCAACTAATCGTCCCTGCGGTCCCAGTTTAGTTAAAATTGCAGCCGAGTGACCGCCGCCACCCAGCGTGCAATCCACATAAAGCCCATCATCACGAATGTTGAGCAGTTCGAGGACCGGTTCCAGCATGACCGGCAAATGTCCGAAATCAGAGGCCTTTGACATCGAATTTCGACAGGTCTACGCCTGACAGCGAGCCCTGCTCCTCCTTCTGCTGCTGATAGAACGACTTGGCACAGATCTCGAGCTTGTCAAACATATCGATAAAACATACTTCATCGCCCGGCTGAACATTGATATGCGACCAAAGTTCTTCACTGACTGAAATACGGCCTTGCCCATCCATTTCACAGGCCATCGCTTCACCGATAATGCTGCGTTTGAGACGGCGAACGGCCGGATCAGTGCCCGAGAGCTGATTAATCTGTTCACGGATCAACCGAAAATTTTCAGGCGAGTAGGCTGAAAGAAAACCATCATCGAGGCTGAGCGTCACGATCAGCGAAGAACCCATGCCCTCGCGTAAACGGGCTGGTACAAACACACGCCCTTTTGCGTCAATAGTATGTGTATATCTGGCCAAGTGCCCGCCCCCTTTCCTGCTCAGTTATCTTTCACGCTTCCATGATCAGTGATTGTTCATTGATAAATTCACCACTATCAACCACTATCATAGTATTATTCCCTACTTTTCACCACCTAAATGTATTTTACACTCATGGGTCAGCGAATTCAACCGTAAAAACGGCGTGAATAGCCCGTAATCAAAATGTAATAAAATTATGATTAAAACAGAACACCCGTTCGGAATAAGGGCAAAATAAACCAACACAACATTTAGTGGTGCTTTAATTTATAACCACAAAATGTCGCTTGTTGCCTTCATGCGAGCGCAGCGAGCTCTTCATGCGCCGAAGCGTGCCCTTCATGCAGCCTTCGGCTGCCCTTCATG
>DMJC01000189.1 GCA_003451915.1 Clostridiales bacterium | reverse complement strand
CATCGTGAGTTTGAGTGGCCGGATGCCTACTGTAATAAATATCTGACCGATCTAGAGCTGTTTTTCGATCGCTATCTCAAACTGGAACGCAATGGCTGGGAGCTGACACCCAAAGTTCGCATCGAAGTGCAGGATGCCTTTGATTGTGATTATCAGACTGATCGCCCGGAAAATGAGTTTCCGCTGCGCCGCACGCAGTATCGCAAGCTATATCTGGATGCCAGTTGCGGCAGAATGCGGGATGAGCCTGTCGCCGCAGTCAGCAAAATCAGTTATAACGGCGAAACCGAGGAAGTGACGTTCGATTATCGTTTTGCAGAAGAAACCGAGGTCACAGGCTTTTTGAAGCTGCGGCTCTGGGTCGAGGCCGACGGCCATGACGATATGGATTTGTTTATCAATATTCAGAAGCTGAGCACCCGAGGCGACTGGCTGCCGGTCAGCGTGCTGGGCGAACCGCACCCGGGTGCCTGGGGCAAGATGCGCGTTTCGCACCGCAGACTCGACGAAAAGCTGTCAACCGATTATCAGCCGGTGCAGGCACATACTTGTAAGGAAAAATTATCACCCGGCGAGATCGTGCCGGTCGATATCGAGATCTGGCCGACCAGCCGCATCTGGCACAAAGGCCAGCAAATCCGCGTACAGATTGCCGGCTGCTACATCCGTGAAAACTGGTTCGAGCCGCTGTTCTGGGATTCGGAAAACCATGGCCGGCACATCATCCACACCGGCGGCCAGTATGATTCATATCTGCAGATCCCCGTCATCCCGCCCAAGTATGCCGACGGAGAATATATCTATCGGTGATGGTGGTATAATGGTTTTAGTTACGTTTTGGTGCCAAAAACGAACCTAAATCGCAGCCGATAAAGGTTGCCAAGTGAAGGTGATCAAATGGATGCCAACAGCAGGGTTCGAAATCCCTCCTTTCGTAAATTACTTATTATTGTAATAGCTGTTTTGCTTATTGCTTCTTCAATCACTATTTATTTGTTCTATTCCGCTAAACATAAGAATTCTGACAACGGATATCTGCGAGAATCAATTAACATTCAGATCAGAATTTCGGGTTTCAATGTCACCAATCAAGATATCACCGATTCTAAGGATAAACAGCTCATCCGGTCAATCATCGCCAACTGTGAAAGCAGTCCAGAGTTTTGGGATGGACAGCCCCCTGCTGAACTGCCTGATGGTATCAATATATTGCTGAGTAACAAAATGGATAAAACCCATCTTTACTACACAGTTATAATTGACGAATCAAGTGAACCGGTGATTCTGGATTTGCAGAACAATCAATCCAGCCGTATTGATGACCAGCAACATCTTGCATTACTGAACATTGTCCGCAAGGGTTTTTATGAAAAACCGATCGTAACAGTCCGTTCTGGAGATAACACAATCCAAGCGCTTGGCCATTGGGTCAATTCCTATAACAAGATTACCAAACTGGCTGCTGATAGCCTGTATCTGAGTGCACAAGGCGTTAAACCCTATGTGACCTATCTGCCTATCGAATTCATTCAGGATGCCAAGAATGGTCAGCAGCCCTTTGCAGCCTATGTTAATGGTCGTGAAATATCAGGCGAAATCACACTTTATGATTATCAGATGAATAAAATTAAAGTCGTCGGAGTTTCCGGTCATACACCACAAAGCAACATGCTTAACAACCTTGCGGCCGGCAACTACATCGTCGAACTCCGCACAAGGTTTGAAACTTTGACATCTGAAAGTGGTTATCAATACTTTTTCGGCATCAGAAAACCGTAAATGTCAGTTACGTTTTTGGCACCAGTGTCATGTAATGTCTATAACTGCAGATATACAGCTTTAAATATTACATGACACTAGGCACCAAAACGTAAAACGTAATGGGGCTTGCATTAAGAGTGTATAATTAAAGTATAGGATATTCATCTTTGCATCAGGCATAATGTTTATTTCTTTCAGCCCCAAATAGTTAAATCCAAGGGATCTTCTGAAGGAGTGATGTGCGATGAAGAAGCAAAGTCTCTTAATCAAATTCTTGATTCAATTACTCATTCTAGCTCTCGTCATATCCTTTGGCGTGCCGGTAAATGCCGCTAAAGGTGGAAAACCAGAACCGCAGCCGTCAGTCCCGGTCATCACAACAGGTAATCTATCACGACAAATAGAGACCGGACAATTAGTTGAATTTAGCTTAACAGCTAAGAGCAAAGGCCCTGCAAGCGTTACATGGCAAGTTGATAAGAATGGCTTGACTCAAGAAAATACAACTGTAAATACTAAAAGGTCAACCTCTACTGTGTATTATTCTTTTTCTAGCAATACACCAGGCCTCTATATCTTTGCTATAACAGCAATAAACACAGTAGGTTCGTCTGAACCAGTAACCGTGACAATCACCGTCACTGGCACCTCACCGCCACCCCCGCCGACCGAGATCAACTACCTCATTCTTGGCGACTCGATTGCGGCAGGAACAGACAATGCCAGCATTCGCAACGCCATTGTCCAGCAGATCAACGCCAACAGCAGCCTGCTGGGTTTACTGACAGATATCCAGAATCTCACGGCGAATCCGGAAAACTATCTGGTGGGCAGCGGTTATCGTTATACTTACCAGTTCAAGAGTTATCTGGAAGCTAAAGGGCACACCGTCATTCTCACTGATCTTTCTGTCCCAGGTGATTTAACAGCTGACTTGCTGAGCAAGGTTCAGGCCAACCTGACTGCGGTTGCAGCTGCTGATGTGATCACGATTTCCATCGGCGGCAACGATGTTTTAGCTGCCGGTGCTG
>DMJC01000155.1 GCA_003451915.1 Clostridiales bacterium | reverse complement strand
TGGCCGGATTGCATGAAACATAAACGATCCGTCGCACCTGTACATCGGTCAAGGCCTTCAGCAGGGCGGCATCACAGCCTTTGCGCGGTGGATCGACAACAGCCGCATCAGCGGATAATCCGTCAGCCATGAGTTCGGGCATTAGTTTTTCAGCCTGTCCGACTAAAAATGTCGCGTTATTGGTCCCGTTGATTTCAGCATTGATGCGGGCATCAGCAATCGCCTCCGGAATGATCTCAATACCAACAACGTGTCGGGCTTGACGAGCCAGCAGTAAAGAGATCGAGCCTGTGCCGCAATATAGGTCGAGAACCATTTCCCGGTTGCTCAGATCTGCCATCGCGAGGGCAACCGCATAGAGTCGCCCGGTCTGCCGTGGGTTGACCTGAAAAAAGGACAGCGGTGAGATCCGGTAATGTAAACCCAGAATGATTTCTTCGATCCAGGGCTGACCAGCCTGCAACCGACAGTCATCGGACAAAATAAGATTGGTTTTGCTTGTATTGACATTAATATAAAAGCTTTTCAGTTCAAGTGGCGGCAAGCGGGGATCGTTCTGTGCAGCGATCGTCTCACACAAATTTTCATATAAGCGATCCTGATTCGGCAATTCCTCACCATTCAAGACCAGAATGACCATCACCTGACCGGTGAAGAAACCGATACGCACGACGATGTGCCGCAGCAGTCCGCGATGGCTTTTCTCCTGATAGGGTTCGATGCCGTTCTGGCGGATATGTCTGGCAACGCAGTGTCGGATGGCATCACAGACGGGGGGCTGAACAGGGCACTCGGGAGTATGGATGACCCGGTGTGACCGGTTAGCATAAAAGCCGATTTCGGGCTGTTCGGCGGTGCCTGCGACTGGAAACTGGGCCTTGCTGCGATATTGCCAAGGTTCTGCCATGCCGATAATCGGCAGCATCAGGGAATCAAGACCGGGTACCTTGCCAATCCGCTGCAATGCGTCAAAAACCTGTTGTTGTTTTTGTCTGAGCTGGGCTGGATAGCTCATCATCTGCAGGCTGCAGCCGCCGCAATCGGCAGACTGCGGGCAGTCTGGCGTTATGCGGTCAGCCGACGGTGTCACCAGACTTACCAGACTGCCGACAGCATAGTTGCTCAGTCTTTTCTCAATGCGAACCAAAGCCAGATCTCCGGGTATTGTCTGGGGAACAAACACAGCCAGGCCATCCAGACGGGCAACGCCTTGCCCTTCCTGGTTGATGCCGATTATGGCCAGCTCAGCCATCTGTCCCGGTTGTCCGGCAGAATCACTGGGAATATGTTTTCCGTGTTTTACCATAGCCGTTCCTTTCAGGTTGCGTTGTCACGGTCTGTCATTATTTTATCATATCGTGAGCAATCTACGAAGCCATTTTTCAAGACTTTATTGCATACGGATTACTTTTAGGTTATAATGACATTCGCATAATTTTTTCCCTGAAAGGAGAAACCATGCAGAGTCGTCATTCTGCAGCCGGCAAACCGGGTGTCAGACCCATTGAAAAGTCACTGTCGGCAGCTGGCCTTCGGCCGGCCCTCAGGCACCATCGGGCATTACTGGCAATTATGTTGGTTCTGGCGATATCACTCGCCGGAGCGACTGGTTATCTCATCGGCAATATCAACACGGCGCAGGCTGCCGCTGTCGTTAATGACACGGAGTGTGTAGCCGCTTTTTCCAATAAAATCGCGACAGACAATGATTTGTGCTCGCTTGTCGAACAGGTCAATCTACAGGATCAGCTCAATGCTGAAATCCAGAAAAATGCCAGTCTTGAGGATTCGCTTGATGCTCAGCAGCAGGAAATGGACAGTCTTGAGGTGACCATTCTCGGTGCTCTGATGGCTAACCTGGACAGCAAACTGGTCTCCCGTTCCGGCCCCACAGCCAATGCATATCGCGACGAGGCCAAAAATCTTGTCGAACTTAAATACAAGCTCAACAAATTCAAGAAAACCGATAAGGCCAGCGAGATTGACCTCACAACTTATGAAGCCGCCATCAAAAAGCGGCTTGATTATTTGCCGACCATCAAACCGATCCCCGGCTATTATGATGGCTATGGCAACCGCCGTCACCCGATCTATGGCTATTACCATTTCCATCCGGGAGCAGATGTCGGCGCAGCCCGCGGCACACAAATCAAAGCTGCGGCCAGCGGAACTGTCATTGCTTCGACTTATGGCGGCGGTTCAGGCTATTATGTAACAATCGACCATCGCAACGGTTTTACCACAACCTATATGCATTGCAGCAAGCTGCTGGTTTCGGCCGGTGAAAAGGTCACCAAGGGTGAAGTTATCGCACTGGTCGGCAATACGGGTTCATCGACTACGCCCCATCTGCACTACGAGATCAGATTTTATGGTGAGCCGCTCAATCCAACCCGTATGATCATGGAGTGATTCTGTGCCCAATCATCAGCAACACAATTCTCCCCCACCCCGCCGCCGCTCTTCTGATATTGTGAAGCGAGACCTGCATAGGCGGCTGCGCGGCAAGCCCACGCACAGCCCGGCTTTGCTGTCCATTCCGCGTACCGTCGGGATGGCTTTGCAGCGTGTTATTACATTAGCCATTGTCATTCTGATCATTGCCGGATTTACCCTGGCTGGTCTTGGCGGCGGTATGCTGCTCGGCTATGTGACGACAGCCGGCAATTTAAATTTCAGCCAATTTAAAAACAAAAATGAGACAACCAAGATTCTCGACGCCCAGGGCAACGAGATCGCTATCCTGACCGGCAGCCAGAATATCAACCGGCAGAATATTTCATTCAGTACAGTCAAGGCGACCTACATTGATGAGGCGTTTATCGCCGTTGAGGATGAGCGTTTCAGAGAGCACCCCGGTATTGATGCCCGACGCATCGGCAGTGCTGTTCTCAGCGCTTTGGTGAACGGTGGCTCGGCGACCCACGGCGGATCGACGATCACGCAGCAGACTGTTCGTCTGATGACCGGAGCTGATATGCGCTCTGCCCAGCGCAAGGTTCAGGAATGGTACAAGGCCATCCAGCTTGAACAGCAAAAATCCAAAGATGAAATCATGGAGCTTTATATCAACCTGGTACCAATGGGCAACAGTTATGTCGGTTTACAATCAGCAGCCCAAGGCTATTTCGACAAAAATGCGTCCGAACTCAATCTGGTTGAATGTGCTTTCCTGGCGGGCATTCCCAATGCGCCCTCCATTTACAATCCCAAAACCGAGACCGGGCTGCGCAACGCGCTGCGCCGCATGCGCATCGTTCTTTCATTGATGCATGACCAGGGCATGATATCCGAAAAGCAATACGAAGAAGCTCTCAACACTGAGCTGATCTTCCGCCAGACACCGCAGACACTGACCGGTACGCAGATCAATTCGTATTTTGTTGATTATGTCATCGAAGAGGTCATTGATGCTCTGATCGAGAAGCGTGGCTACAGCGAGCCTATGGCTTCAATCGCTGTTTACAACTACGGATTCACGATCAAGACAACCATGGACAGCCGTGTGCAATCGGCAATCGAACAGACTTTCCGGACGGAGAATCTCTTCATCACCAAACCTGATCAGGTCGCCGACCTGCCCGAAGCACCCAATGGCAGTATGGTGGTTATTTCCAATATGGAAAATCCCGGCCAGATCAAGGGCATGGTTGGCGGTTATGGTGAAAAGACCGGAAATTTCATTCTGAACAGGGCAGTCAGCGCACTCCGCCAGCCTGGGTCCAGCATCAAACCGCTTGATGTCTACGGCCCGGCCATTGATACAGGGATTATCTCCCCTGCCACAGTTTTTACAGATATGATTCTCTATTACAATAAGGATGAGCCTGAGGTCATTTATCCCCGAAACAGTCCGGATAAATTTGAAGGCAACATGAATGTCCGTATGGCTCTGACCAAGTCAAAAAACACGATTGCTGCACAGATCTGGCGCAACTACCTGGGCGGTACAACATCTTTGCAGTACCTTAAGCAGGTCGGCATTGATCGTACCGGTGAAAATTATGTCTCGATCGCGCTGGGTGGTTTCAATAAAGGTATGACCACGCTTGAAATGGCCGGTGCTTATGCCACTTTCGCCAATGCCGGCCTTTATACCGAGCCCTATTGCTTCACTCAGGTCATTGACGGTGACGGCAATGTGCTGCTTGACAATACGCCGGTAGAACCGGTCGAGGTCTACAAACCGGAAACAGCTTATGTCATGCTCAACATGATGCACGATGTCGTTGTATCCCCCAGCGGTACGGCCAACCGGGTCCTCAAGACTGATATTGTCAATGGCATCTACACCGCCGGCAAAACCGGTACCACCGATGAGAACCGCGACAAATGGTTCTGCGGCTTTACCCCCTACTACACGGCAACTGTCTGGTATGGCTACGACAACCGGCTGGGTGTGCAGACGATTCTGGATGGCGACAAAGACAATGCCCTGCGCATCTGGAAAGATGCCATGGCACGCATCCACGAAGGTCTGCAGCCTGCTGCGTTTAACAAACCATCCGGCGTGCAGATGCTGACGATTTGTATCGATTCCAGCATGCTGGCCAACGAATTCTGCGTCACATCGGCAACCGAATTTTTCGTACCGGGTGCACAGATGAATCCTTCAGAAAAATGCACCTTGCATGCCGCACCGACGCCAACGCCGACACCGCCAGTCGTAGAACCCGTTGAAACAACAAACCCGGCGGGAAATGTGCCGCCCGGTCAGAACGGCGGATAAAATACTTTTGGTTAACTGATCAAAGGCGCTCTGAAAAGGGTGCCTTTTTCTTGCCCGCTGAGAATGGAGTCGATGACGCGCGGTGTCGATCCGTTAGCGATAACGGTATCCAGACCGGCGTTGGTTGCGATGCGGGCAGCTGTAATCTTGGTCCGCATGCCGCCGGTGCCGCGCTGGCTGCCTTCGCCGCCGGCAATTTCATCAATCGACTGATCGATCTGGTCAACAGTGGCAATCAGACTGGCGTCAGGATTGCTGCGCGGGTCGCGGTCATAAAGTCCGTCAATATCGGACAGAATAATCAGCAGATCAGCATTGACAAGCGCTGCGACGATCGCTGATAAAGTGTCATTATCGCCAAAGGTGCCATTATGATAGATCTCGCGGGTGGACACCGTGTCGTTTTCATTGACAATCGGTATGATCTCGCGTTCAATCAAAGCTTCGAACGTGTTGCAGATGTTGCCGCGGGTGATTTCGTCGTCAATGTCGTCTTTGGTCAGCAGCACTTGGGCGACCGTATAGTTGAAATCAGACATCAGCCGGCTGTACATGCTCATCAGTTCGCATTGGCCGACTGCAGCGACAGCTTGTTTTTCCCGGATTGCCTTCGGTTTTTCCGCTAGTCGCAGACGGCCGACGCCGACACCGATCGCACCGGATGAGACCAGGATAATTTCCCTTCCCTGGTTCATCTGATTGGCGATGGACCGGCAAAGATGCTCGAGATTGGTCAGGTTAAAGCGGCCATTGTCATAGGTGATCGTTGAGGTGCCGACCTTGATCACGACACGGCGGGCCCGGGTCAGCTTCTCACGATTCTGATTGATCATGAATTGTTCAGTTAAATTATCGGCCATGGTTTCCTCCGGTCAGCGGCAGTCTATAGCGTGATACCTTAATGAATCATAAGCCCTGATGAGTAAAAAATCAACTTTGTCATATTCATATGCTGATAAATGTAACGATATTGATGTATGTGGCTATGTCTTTTACTCAG
>DMJC01000120.1 GCA_003451915.1 Clostridiales bacterium | reverse complement strand
TGACTATGGTGGCCAGCCCCGTGTCAGCGGTGGCCGTTTGCGACAATAGAAAATATCTTGCAACAGGAGGATGTCATGCCGGGACAGTTTCATCTCTATCAATTCAAGGCTGGCGAAATTCTGATTTTAAAGAAACAGCACCCCTGCGGTGGCCGTCTGTGGCAAGTTGAGCGGGCCGGTGCAGAGATAGCCTTGAAGTGCCTGACATGCGGCCATTTCATGACGATATCCCGCCAAAAGCTGGAAAAAGCCGTTAAGACTGTTCAATCAAATACTGACCAGAATTCTGGCTGACTGTTAAATCTGATCCAACAACTGACTCTCCTCGCTGTGCAGTTCCCACATGCGTTGCCAAAGCCGGTCTAGATCAAACTCAATTTTATAGAAACTCAAGAGGCTACCCGATTGATGCTTGCTGTGACCAGCTGATCGGATGGCATTTTTTTGTTTGCAGCGATGAGACGTGAGGTTGTTTTCCAATAGCTTACCAATCGTATCCATAATTCCTCCTCGTTAATAAAAATATGTGAGAAACAATATATGATATTATTATACATAATAATAATAATGACGCAAGAGTATTTTAATATAGTTAGCGACTTGTCTATACATATCTTTCATGATTGTGTAAAATATGTAACAGAACAGTTGAAAGCGAGGCAAATCTTATGAATGATCAGATTGAACAGCTTAATCAGTGGCTAACTGGCTTAGATAGTAAAAATCCAGCTGAATGGGGCCTTTTACCCGATATTGGCCTTTACATGGACCAGGTTCAGACCTATATTGACCGCCAGCTGGCTCTTTACCGCCGAGATGAAAATGATCGCTTGCTGACACCGGCGATGATCAACAATTACATTAAAGACAACGTTATTCCCCGGGCTGAGATTAAGAAATACAACCCGACCCATCTGGCACTTTTAATAATGATTGGTACGCTCAAGCAGGTCTTGTCGATTCCCAACCTGTCACATCTGCTGTCTGTCTATCGGGAGCCGGCCGATGTTGAGGTGCTATACAATCATTATCGTCAGATTCAGCAAGGTTCGCTGCAGAATATCGTTGAACAAGTAGGCTCTGAAATCAGCAAATTGCGAAACGCCGGTGATGGAAGTTCGCAGGCGACTAATGATGCAATGCGCAGCCTGGCCCTTGAGCTGAGCATCGAAGCCAGGACACGGATCCTGATTGCAGAAAAAATCCTGGCTTTGATAGCTGAATCCTGGCCTGATGACAACGCTGACAAAAAGAAAGACAAGAGCAAGGAGAAACCGAAAAAAAGTTCCGAAGAGGCATAAATTAATAAGAAGCAACACGAGTACAAAAAAGAAGCCATCTCAAAGTAGTTCTTCAAACTACTTTTGAGACAGCCCCTTTATAAGGCAGAGATATTAAATATTTATCCGGCCTGTTCGACGGCTACAGCAACGCCGACGGTCGCGCCGACCATTGGATTATTGCCCATACCCAGGAAGCCCATCATTTCAACGTGAGCCGGCACGGATGAAGATCCGGCGAACTGGGCATCGGAATGCATGCGGCCCATGGTGTCGGTCATGCCATATGAGGCAGGGCCGGCAGCCATATTGTCAGGATGCAGGGTGCGGCCGGTACCGCCGCCTGATGCGACGGAGAAATATTTTCGGCCTAGCTCGACACATTCCTTTTTATAGGTACCTGCTACCGGGTGCTGGAAGCGGGTCGGATTGGTCGAATTGCCGGTGATCGAAACATCGACCCCTTCGAGATGCATGATCGCGACGCCTTCGCGGACATCATCAGCTCCGTAGCAGCGAACTTTGGCGCGATCGCCGGTAGAATATGCTTTTTCACGCACGATGCTGACTTTGCCGCCGGCATAATCAAACTGGGTCTGGACATAAGTAAAGCCGTTGATGCGCGAAATGATCTGCGCAGCGTCTTTACCCAGGCCATTCAGGATGACCCGCAGCGGTTCAGTACGGACTTTATTGGCTGATTTGGCGATGCCGATTGCACCTTCGGCGGCAGCGAATGATTCGTGGCCGGCCAGGAAGGCGAAGCATTTGGTTTCTTCGCGCAGCAGCATGGCAGCCAGATTGCCGTGGCCGATACCGACTTTACGGTCATCAGCGACCGAGCCGGGGATGCAGAAAGCCTGCAGGCCGATGCCGATCGCTTCGGCAGCATCAGCAGCCTTGACGCAGCCTTTTTTAATTGCAATTGCCGCGCCGACAACATAGGCCCATGCGGCGTTTTCGAAGGCAATGGGCTGGGTGTCTTTACAGATTTTGTAAGGATCAATCCCTTTTGCTTCGCAGATCTGCTTGGCTTCTTCTATCGATGAAATCCCGTATTGGGCCAATGTCGCTTTAATCTGCGGGATTCTACGGTCATAACTTTCAAACAATGCCATATCTAGAGCTCCTTTCGTTCGTTGCGGCTTATTCGTGACGAGGATCGATCACGCGGACCGCTTCGGCGAAACGGCCATATGTGCCAATGTTCTTCTGGTACGCTTCGTTGGCGTCGACGCCTTTTTTAATCATTTCCAGCATCGGGCCGACCTTCAGGAACTGGTAGCCGATGACCTCATCGTCAGCATCAAGCGCCATTTTAAGAACATAACCTTCAGTCAGTTCAAGATAACGAGGACCTTTTTCCAAGGTGCTGAACATTGTGCCGACGGTGCTGCGCAGACCTTTGCCAAGATCCTCGAGCGAAGCGCCGATGGCCAGGCCGCCTTCGGAAAATGCTGACTGGCTGCGGCCATAGATGATCTGCAGGAACAGCTCACGCATGGCGGTGTTGATCGCGTCACAGACGAGATCGGTATTCATGGCTTCGAGAATGGTTTTTCCGGTCAGGATTTCAGCAGCCATGGCGGCTGAATGGGTCATGCCGGTGCAGCCGATCGTTTCGACCAGAGCCTCCTGGATGATGCCGTCCTTGATATTGAGCGACAACTTGCAGGTGCCCTGCTGCGGTGCGCACCAGCCGACACCGTGGGTGAAACCGGATATGTCCTTGATTTCACGGGCCTGTATCCAGCGGCCCTCTTCGGGAATCGGTGCCGGGCCATGGTTAGGCCCTTTGGCCACGCAGGTCATTTGTTCTACTTCATGTGTTTTCAGCATGGAAGATACCCCTTTCAATATATTGACAAACCAAAAATATTATAGCGCAGAATCGGCTGATTTTCCAGCCTGCGCGTTAAACAGATTTTAGAGAGTTCAGAAGGCGTTTTTTCAGACGTTATACTCAATTATCAAGGGTCAAGTTATGATATAATCAATCTCTACTATCTGACCATCAAAATGAGACTGGGTGAACGATTAAACAATGCTGGAAAGAATGAAAGCGGTTGAAAACCGTTTTGAAGAATTGAATTTATTGCTGGCTGATCCTGTTGTGATGGCCAGCCAGGACCGTTATCGCCGGCTCTTGCAGGAGCATGCCGAGCTGATGCCGCTGGTTGATGACTATCGTGAGCTGCTTCAGCTGGAACATGACATTGCAGAGCACCGTGAAATGCTGGCGCAGGCTGACGCGGCTGAGTTCCGCGAACTGGTGCGCAGTGAACTGGCAGCTTTGGAAAGCCGTCGCAGCCAGTTGTCAGACCGTCTACAGGAGGCACTCAGCCCGAAGGATCCTAACGATGCCCGTAACGTGATCGTGGAGATCCGGGCCGGAGCGGGTGGGGAAGAAGCTGCTTTGTTTGCGGAAGTACTTTTCCGGATGTATACTGCTTATGCTGACAGCCAGGGCTGGCGGACCGAAATGATCGACCTCAGCGAGACCGAGCTCGGGGGTTATAAAGAAGTTGTCTTCATGATTGAAGGCCGCGGAGCGTTCAGCCGATTAAAGTTTGAGAGCGGTGTTCATCGGGTACAGCGGGTACCGGTCACCGAATCGGGTGGCCGAATTCATACCTCGACAGTCACAGTTGCTGTTCTGCCTGAAGCTGAGGATGTTGAGGTGGATATAAATCCCAACGACCTGGAGATTGATACCTTCAGAGCATCCGGTGCCGGCGGTCAGCATGTCAACAGGACCGACTCGGCGATCCGGATAACCCATCGGCCTTCCGGGCTGGTTGTGACCTGCCAGGATCAGCGATCGCAGTATAAGAATAAAGACCGGGCGATGGCTGTTTTGAAGGCACGGCTGCTGGAACTCGAACAGCAGAAACAGCACGGTGTGATCGCCTCTGACCGGAAAAGCCAGGTCGGTACTGGTGACCGCAGTGAACGGATCCGGACATACAACTATCATCAGGGGCGGGTGACTGATCATCGGATCGGCCTGACACTATACAAGCTTGACACTATTCTGGCCGGCAGCCTCGATGATATTATCATGCCTTTACAAACGGCTGCGCGGACTGATCAGCTGAGCCGCGGCGGTCTTGCTGCCGAGGATGATTGATATGGCGAATATTGTTACAAAGACGATCCGTGTTCAACCTGAGGCACCCGATGATCAACTGCTGATGCCTGCGGCGCAGGCTTTGCGGGAGGGAAGGCTGGTTGCTTTTCCGACTGAAACGGTTTATGGCCTTGGAGCGAATGCGTTGGATCCGGCAGCAGTCGCTTCGATTTTCGCAGTTAAGGGCCGTCCGGCGGATAATCCATTGATTGTGCATATCGCCAGTGTGAATGATTTAGCACTGCTAGTCAGCTCCGTACCGCCACTGGCTATAAAATTGCTGGATGCTTTTTCACCTGGCCCGCTGACCTTGGTTCTGCCTAAATCATTTGTTGTACCTGATCTGGTGACTGCCGGGCTAGCGACTGTTGCTGTACGCATCCCGGCTCACCCGGTCGCCCGCCGTCTGATTGAGCTGGCCGGCGTCCCGGTCGCTGCTCCATCAGCCAATCGTTCGGGACGGCCAAGTCCGACTCAAAGCTGGCATGTCGAAGAAGACCTTAACGGTCGCATTCCTTTTATTATCGATGCTGGCAGCTGTGATGTCGGTGTGGAATCAACGGTTGTTGATGTAACTGGCTCAGTGCCGGTGATTCTCCGGCCGGGCGCTGTCACTGCGGCAGAAATTAAAGCAATAGCCGGTTCTGTCATTGAGGCTGGCAGATCGGTTGCTGATGGTCAGACGCCACGGTCACCGGGAATGAAATACCGGCATTACGCACCCAAGGCGATTGTCTTGATCGCCGAAGGTATTTCGGTTCAGGACCGGGCAGATTACGCCGGCAGGCTGGCTGCACCCCTGCAAGACAAGGGTTTGATCTTAGGTTTTTTAGGCTGCAGGCCGTTTTTAGATTTTTTGCGCTTATCGGATCAAGCCATCATTATCAGCACCGGCGAACAGCCTGACGCCCATTCAGCCAGCCGGATTTTATTTGATGCTTTGCGCCGCCTTGACCAGGCTGGCGTTTCAGTCATCATCGCTGAAGCACTGCCGAATCAGGGTATGGGTCAGGCTTATATGAATCGGTTGCGCAAAGCAGCATCAGCGCACGGGCAGAATCCGGACAACGGGCAGCCGGGCATACCAGACGGAGGAGATTATCATGCCTGATGTCAATCATATCGTTTTCGCTTGCACGGGTAATACTTGCCGCAGCCCAATGGCTGAAGCTCTCTTT
>DMJC01000280.1:1565-2742 GCA_003451915.1 Clostridiales bacterium | reverse complement strand
CGCTTGAACAGCCAATTTCTGAACAGATAGATGTTGAGAATCGCGCCGTAAACGAAACAGGCTCCCAAAGTCACATAGAAAAGCAGCTCCGATTGGGGAGCCATGCCGATCATCAGCAACATTGGTGCACCGATTACAATGGCCGCCGAACTGCCGACGACAAGATTGTTGGCTGCCGGTGTTTTAAATGCCGGATCAACTTCACGCAGTAAAAGAATTCCTGTGCTGACCGTGCCGGTCATCATACCGTACATAGACAGCATACCTTCCAGTTCGTAGTCGGGATACAGCTTTTTGGCAGCCCAGCGAATGTAAAACAAGGTCACAAAACCACCGATCGTTGCCATCAGCAGGAAAGGCACCCACAAACCGGCCAGGTCGCCGATTTCAATCGCACAGATGCTGGTAAAGATCATCACATCAAAAGCTGTGCCTGACACACGGTTGAGCAGATAGTTGTTGGTATATTGCCGGGTCATGATTTTATGCTGTTTCAACCGGTCGAGGACGCCACGCATCACGAGTGCCAGCGATGAGCCGATCAGGAAATTAAAACCCCATACCAGAGGAACAAGTGACTTTTTCATGCCTGGATTTGCTGAAAACAGCGTGGTCAGGCCGGAAGCCACCAGGTAGGTTGCCAGATACACCAGCCCGACTAAAGCAATCTGAATCGAGAATTTGTCGATGGCTTCGGTTAAGGGAATCTCGCCGGGGTCGACAAAGGGCTCCAACGTGTTGTCTATGGCAGCCTGATCCGCATTGTCGACTGTTTTGCGGCTTTTGCGTGCCCTGAGATTCAGGTAGATGATGCCGCCGATCGCCGCCCAGAGAAAGCCCATGGTGGCAATGGCCAGACCAAAGGTCGCGCCGCCGGTGAAACCATAGGTTTGTTCATATGTGTTGCCGATGTTGTATGCCTGACCGGGACCCTGCCCGTAACCAAGAGGCAGGATGATACCGGCAGCCTTGAAAATGTCCGGCATAAAAGTGACGCTCAAAATAATGGTGATCACCATGCCAACGACACCCTGAATCAGATAGTTGCTGACAATAAAAGCACCGCTGTTCACGCCGTCTTGCAGGAGCGTACGGCCACTGGCCCGTTCGCTGCGGGTTGGAACACGCAAACTGAGTGCAATAAAACCGATAGCTGTCATGTGGTAAGTCACAGCCG
>DMJC01000280.1:0-1547 GCA_003451915.1 Clostridiales bacterium | reverse complement strand
CCGCCGTGGGCATCAATGATTTTCGTAACAGCGGGATCTTGCGGCGCAGGGTATTACCGACCAGAATCATCAGCGCCAACAGGCCAGACTGCACTATAATGCTCCAAAGTGATGTGTTAGAACCCGAAAAATCCATATGATTCACCTTTGATCCTTTGCATCAGACTATAATACAGGATAACATATTTATAAGCGGAGCGAGCTTTTTTTGAACGCAACTCATAAACCTGACCACCAGTCTCTGAAAATTGTAACGTCTGGGTGCCCAGCACAATCACCCGGTCCAGCTTTTCGAGCGGAAAGACGCGGGTGCCGATGACAGGGCCACAGAATTCAAACCGGTCTGCGTATAAAGCAAATGATCCGTGATCGAGCAAAACACTGCGCTCGGCGCGTTGGCAGTCAACCAGATTTTCCTGCTCATCAGTGAAAATAGCGCGTTGCCCGGTGAGGTCGATGTTTTCCTGCTGTTTAATCAGCTTAGTCAGAATATCGCGCTGCCAGATATCCCAGGCAGATACTGTCTCAAGAAAGCTGCCATCAGCCAGCTGTTGTGCTGACCAGGTGTCAACTGGCTCGAAAAAGCCCAGATCATTAAATCGGACATCGAGACCGCAGGTGCAGCTGAAACGATCATCCTGACTGGTCAGGGTAGCCAGTCCATGGCATTTTGGACAAACAAATATGGCACGTTCCAGGTATTCTGCCAGTCGCTTGCCGCGATAGCGTACCGGCTGACTGCGCTGATCTGCATAGGCGTCGACATGGGTCTCCGTTTCGATAATCCGGTTGATTTCTTCCGGTGTCAGGCTGGCCAGCTCTTCCGGTTCGATCCGGCGTGCGAGCTCAACGGTGAGACGGCCTTTGCGGGAATGTCGTGACCAACGTGGCGAGGTGAGATAACCACCTCGTATCCTATAAATCAGCACTGTGGACTTCAGCTGTCGGACCAGCTTGCCCGTCGAGGCGGGGATGCTCCCGCTCTGTCCGTTGAAATTACGGTTTCCTTCAGGAAAGAGACCGATGACAGCCCCGTCTTTAATCAGACTGTGAATGGTGCGCATGGTACGCAGATCAATATGAGATTTAACGATGGGAATCGGCGCAACCATCCAGCTAATGATCTTGCTGACAAAACCCAGCCGGAAAATATGATCGCTGGCAACATAAAAAACCGGCCGGCGGATACCCGATGCCAGATAGAACGGATCAAGATTGTTAACGTGATTAGCCATGATGATCGCTGACTGGCCGCGGGCCAGCTTTGGATCGTGCACCGGCTGCAAACCCAGGGCCACACGGTTGTAAAGCCGAAAAAGGGGCCGCAGAAAGGCGAAAGTATACCGGTAATGCTTGCTGATCATGATGCTGGTTGCCTCCGTGCTTGTTGTTGATTCCAGTATAACCGATCAGTACGAGCTCTTCATTATGAATATTTACACTTTTATGTTAAGCTTGGAGCTGAAGGGTGAATCTGAGCGGAGCTCAGGTCAGTGAAAGGTGAAGGGTGAAGAGACAGATTCTGAACATTTTAAGAGAGACTGACG
>DMJC01000182.1 GCA_003451915.1 Clostridiales bacterium | reverse complement strand
ACCCAGGACTCTGCGATATAAGAAGTCACCGACACATCCAAAAGCATAGTGGTTAAACGAACAATTTCCGATCAGCCCATCCTGGCGAATCGCATCCCAGTTCTCCCACACCGTTGTGGCGCCCTTGACAATCTCATAGATCCAGGATGGGCATTCCTCCTGAAACAGCACTTTCCATGCAGTATCCTGATAGCCAAAGTCGCACAAGACGTCTAGCAGATGCGGTGTCGACATGAATCCTGTGTCAAGACGATAATTGTTTTTGATAATCAATTCATTCAATCTATTCGCAAATACTTTCGCTGTGTTTTCCGGTACCATTTTGAACTTCAGTGCAAGAATATAATTCCCTTGCATTTCCTGCCCTAATCGTTGATCTTTTGTTACATATTCTTCTGCAAACGCTTCTCTGACACGATTAGCGTATTGCTGATATTTTATTGCATTTTCATGGTATTCCAGTATTTCTGAAATTTCTCCATATAAATCTGCTATATGCGCCAGCAGACTTGTGCCAACATAATTCATGGTCAAAAATGCAGATGCCGGACCATCAGAAAAACCTTGTTCATTGACGACGCTGGGAATTATCCAGTCGCCAAAATGAAATCCTGAATTAATCAGGTAATGCTGGTTTTCCAGTTGCCTTCCTTTCATCTGTTCTGGCGATGCGTTTTGCAGGCCAAAGGTGTTGTGAGCATTCGGCAATTCATAGGCCGCTCGTTCCATTGCATTGAGCCATTTCCCCATTGCCTCGTAATTATCTTTCAGAACTGATTTATCTCCATAGAGCTGATACAGGTGCCACGGAAGTGTCAGAATAACATCTCCCCAGCCCAGAGAACCGGCTTGTGCCTGAGAAACATAGCTCTTGATCTGCGGAACTGTTCCCAGAATATGCCCATTTTCCCGCTGTTCGGTTCGGATGCTCTTAAGCCAGTCTTTGTAAAAAGCCACCATATCTTGGTTGAACAAAGCAGTTGCACCATAGACCACAACATCACCAGTCCAACCCGCTTTCTCTCTTGTCGGACAATCCGTCGGAATAGTTATATTATTGGAACGCTGACTCCAGTAAATATTCTGTTGCAAACGATTGATTTTCTCATCTGAACAGTTAAATGTTCCTGTTACCCTGTTATCGGAACTGATTGCCAATGCAGTGAACTGCTCTTTTGTCCATTCCCTTCCGCCAGTTACACGAACATACCGAAATCCATGATAGGTAAATCTTGGTTGATAGATTTCTGTTTTACCGCCTTTACAGATATAAACATCTTTTTGTGCTTTATTGCTTTCCGAAAAAATGTAAAAATAATTTCCATCCCTATCCAATGTTTCCCCGTGTTCAAATGTAATGCGCTCACACGCGCTTCCCCGAATCTCTACGCGCAGCATTCCTGCAAGATTTTGTCCAAAATCCACAAGCGTGTCACCATTGGGTGCTGTCCATACATTCACAGCAGGCACTTCCTTGAAGATTCGCACCTGTGGATGTATTTGAGCTTCTAGCTTTTCATCAGCTCTTTCTTTCACAAAGACAGGTTTCCACTCATTTGAATCGTAGGTTACTAAAGATGGATCACCATCATCTTTTGTGGCATCATATACCTCTCCCAGAAACAGATCTGCCGTTTGAAACGGACCATTGTAACTATATTTCCAGCTATGATCGCTTACAATCAGCTGAGTCTCTCCGTTTTCATACCATATTGCCAGCTCCAGCAGGAGCCCAAGAACCTCTCCGTATTCACAACCTCGTCCTATTGCAATCTTTCCCTTATACCATCCGTCAGCGATTGTAACTGAAATAGCATTTTCTTCACTTAACAGATCTTCGACTTCATAGACCTGGTATAGGATTCTCTTATCATAGGTCGTAAATCCTGGATTTAAAAGTGAGTCTGTGACCTCTTTCCCGTTAATTCTGACATCATAAATTCCATGTGCCGTAACGTATAATCTTGCCTTCTGAATCCTTCCCTGACATGAGAATAATTTTCTCATGCGCACGGCCGGGTCATATGGCTCCAAGGGCAACGACTCCAGAATATCCCCTTCAAGCCGCATTTGCGTCTGTTCTCCGCGCATCATGGCTTCCATGATTTCCTGCCACTCTTGATAGGCTTGTTTTAAGGGGTTTACCTTAAGCTGTGGCAGTGCTTCCGGCTCGATCCAATTGGCTCTCCATTCGTCGGTATCAAAAAACGCTGTTTCAAAATAGCACTTTTCACTGGAAATCTGTTCTCCCGCGTTATTCCATACGATTATTCTGTACAAGTATCTGGAGCAGGACTCCAATTGATCTCCTGAGTATAGGACGCCTATCGAATCACGACTTTTGACGATTCCACTATCCCATACCACGCCTTTCCCTTCCTGGGAAACAATCAGCTGATAGGCCTCTTGAAACACATTATTCTGTTTAGATACTATTTCCCAAGAAAAAGCAGGTGTTTTTGTTGTAACCGAGATTGGATTCACCATAAATTCGCAGGTTACTTGTACGATCTCCATATTAATCTCCAATTTGCAACTTAATGTTTGCCATTATTGAAATAGTGATGAATAGTCAACTTTGTTCGCCATCCCAGATGTGGCCGCAATGTGCCAAGACTTTTCACCCCTTAACTCCGCCCAGGGTTGCTCCTTTGACGAAATACTTCTGAGCAAACGGATAAATGGCCAATATCGGCAAAGTTCCGATTATCGTCACACAGTATTTAACCAGGTTTCGCGTAAGATCGGCCTTGCCCAGCGCATCGGATCCGGTCAGAATAATCGAAGAATCGTTCTGGACCAGGATCTCCCGCATGAAAAGCTGCAACGGCCACAAATCGCGGCGCTTGGTCAGGTAGATTGATGCCGGGAACCAGGAATTCCACTGCATGACCACATTATACATGATGATGACGGCAATCGTTGCTTTGACCAGCGGAACCAGGATGCGGGCCAGAATGGTCAGCGGGCCTGCGCCATCCAGTTTGGCTGATTCTTCATAGCTGTCCGGCAGCTGATCAAAAGCCGATTTCATCATGATGATGAAAAAAGCATTGATAATCCCCGGCAAGATGACTGCCAGGCGGTTGTTGATCAGGCCCAGGCTCAGGTTGACGATATAGGAAGGGATCAGACCGCCGCTGAACATCATGGTGAAGAGAATCATCAGCGTGATGGGTGTTTTCAGTTTGAGGTCATTGCGGCTGATGACAAAGGCGGCCATCACGGTCAGGATGGCACCGCCGATAGTTGTGGCTGCAACATAAATCAAGGTGTTAATGTATCCGGTCAAAATACTGGAATTACGCAAGACGATTTTATAACCAGCCAGCGTAGCATCGCCGACGGGCCACCAGAGGATGCCGCGGCTGGCCATCAGCATGCGGGGGTCGCTCAGGGATGCCATCAGGACATGCACCAGCGGCGCTATGCAAACAAGAGCCAAACTGATCATCAAAGCATAATTGATGACGTTAAATATTACCCGGCTGACACTCAAACGCTCAACCATAAAAATCCCCCCTAAAATACGGAATGTTCTGCATACTTCCTGCTCAAGGCATTGGTGATCAGCAGCAATGCAGTGCCGACGACAGAATTGAATAAGCCGACAGCAGATGAATACCCGTACTGCATGTTAACGATGCCCATGCGCTGGACATGCGTCGAAATGACATCAGCAGTCGAATAAATTGTCGGATTATAGAGCAGCAGGATTTTGTCAAAGCCGACGCTCATCAGCATGCCGACCTGCAAGATCAGCATCGTGACAATCACAGGCAGCATGCCGGGAATCGTGACATGAATAACACGCTTAATTCTGCCGGCGCCATCAATTGTCGCAGCTTCATGCAGTTCCTGACTGACATTGGTAATAGCCGCAATAAAGATAATCGAACCATAACCCAGCCCTTGCCATAAATCAGAAATCAGATTGATGGTCCAGAAGTAACTGGGATTCTGCAATAGGTTCTGGCGTTTCATGCCCAGATTGACCAGCAAATTGGTGATGATGCCGTTTGAAGAACAGAAGTCGATGATCAGACCGGCAATAACGACCATTGAGACAAAATAGGGCATGTAGCTGATGGTCTGGATTGTTTTTTTGAAAAAAAGCTGATTAAGTTCATTGAGCAGTATAGCAAACAAGATCGATGCCGGAAAACCGATGACCAGGCCCAGAAGGCTGATAACCAAGGTATTCCGCAAGATGAGCAGAAAAGATGGACCGGTAAAAAATTTGATAAAATTATCAATCCCGACCCATTCGCTGCCGAGAAAACCTTTGATCGGACTGAAATCCTGGAAAGCCATGACGATACCGAACATCGGCAAGTAGTGAAAGATTATAAAATAGGCGATGATCGGCAGTGCAATCAGATATATTTTCCAGTTCAGCAGGATGTCGCGTCGCCAGGACCCGGGTCTTGCTGCGGCCGACCTGCTGCCATTATTTATTGACATTGTCTGTTCTCCTTCATTGGACAACAGGCGGGCTGACAGAGCAATGCCTGCAGCCCGCCTGACCTCTCCCCTGATTATTTTGTGCTGATTTCAGCGGGACTGATAACGATCATAGGTTGCCTGAGAGATCTGGGTCAGTTCATCACAGCCATAAGCCTGAAGCTGTGCGACAAAAGCTGCCCAGCTGGTGTCATCCAGCGGCTGGCTGCCGGTAATGAAACCAGGCACCATGGTGTTCAGGTAATCATTAATCGCTGGCCATTTCTCAGTAAAGACAGCATCTTCAGCCGCGGTACGAGTCATAAACAGGTTCATGTTTTTCGAATCATCATAGGTTTTCCAAATTTTATCACCGTTGGCAATGTCTTCGTTAATGTTGTCATTGTCAGCCTTATCATTACGGTAACCCGGCAGGCGGTTGTTCATGAAAGGTTCAGCGTTGCTGGCCAATGCGCCGCCAGTCAGCAGCAACGCATTGCGCAGAATCTTGCCGCCGGCGTCGACGGAATAAGCTCCCGCTTCAAGGCCGTTTTTGATATACAGCTGATTGTTGATTTCCGCGACCTGTTCGGCCGTCAGTCCAATTCCGCTCATTGAAGCATTTTCCTCGGCATAGAGAAAATCCAGGGCTTGCAGCAGCCGTTCGACATGCTTGGTCTTGGTTGTGACAACATAGCCTGTGGTCGGATACCTGGAGAAAGAATTCCGGTAAGGAGCTTCGGTAATGTTGTTGGCTGTATCCAGCGGTGACGGCATCGCCTGGACATCGACCATCAGGTTGTATTGCGGCATGGACATGACGTCACCCAGCTGCGAGCTCAAGCCGAACCAGATGCCTGCCGCCGCGCCGTAAGTCAGTGAGGTATTGGGCAAGTAGAAAAGATCGTTGGTGCGGCTGGCGAAATCCTTATAGATGTAGCCGGCGTCATACCACTCTTTCATCTTTTTCAGATAATTATAGAACCCGGGTTGTGTCGGGCCGAATTCCACTTGGCCATTTTTGACGTCGAAAGATGGGCTGACACCGAACCCGCTGACTAGTTCGCCAGTCGCGAAATAACCGACAGCCGGGATGATCAGAGGTGCATATTCAGCCATGCCGGATGCTTCGAAATATGTTTTATACAAAGGCAGCATATATTCCCAGTCGGCGATGGTTGTCGGCACATCTTTGCCGCTGGGGAAAGCGATATTGCCGCCGGTCATGGTTGCCAGGATGTCTTTGCGGTAAACCAGGCCGCCCCAGGCCATTTGATCGTTTTTCGACAACGTCAGGAGTTTGAGCAACTGCCCGTCATCGTTGTAAATGTTCCGCTTGAAAGTCGGGTCACTGTTAATCAGGTTCATCAGGTTCGGCATTGAGGATTGAACCTGATCCTTCAGATCCATGATCACGCCCTCCTGATAGAGCGAGTTGATCGACCCCGTATAGTAGCTGGTTTCAATCATGTCGGTATACTGACCGGAACCCATCATCAGGCTGAGTGCTTCTTGCTCGGTTCCGGCAGCCGGCTGCTGAAATTCGAGAATGACATTGAATTTTTTATTGAGGTATTGAACAATGGGATTTTCCGAATAAGTAGAATAATAATCATTCGGAGTAGCATACAGCCATATGCTGAAGGTCAGCTGTTCTTCGGTGCTAATGGTCGTCGGACCGGCCGTTGTGGTTTCACCGGTAGTTGTGGCAGTGGTTTGTGTTGTCACCGGTGTTGTGCCGCAGCCGCTGAAAGCGGCGATGACGACAATCAGCGCCAGAACAAGAAGCAAATACTTTTTTACAGTCGTTTTCATGACAATCCCCTCACTTTTTTAAATAATTATGTTCAACACCATCAGGTGTTTAACATCTTGAGCATCTGTTCGAGACTTTCCCGGGTCATTCCCGGAATAAAGCTGATCAGGTTGCGCAGCGGCATGGCATCTGCGACAGCCGCCATCATTTCAGAACTGATCGCCGACTGGCTTTCAGCTGCTGAGGAAGCATCTCCGGCCATGCCGGCAAACATCTCACCGACGATGGCCGCGCTTTTGGGATTTTCCATCAGGTCACCCAAAGTGGAATTGTATGTAAATATTGATGGGATAACAGTCGTTGATGTCAGTCTGATCTTATCATGCAGAATAATTTCGCTGACTGAGCGGCTAATTTCAATTTGGTACTCGCCTGATTCGGTCAGCCAATCGCCGATCTCGTTTTCCCAGTATGCAAAAGCGCGCTTGCCTAGATTGAATCTGACTGTCTGTGTCTCGCCCGGCGTCAGGAATATTTTTGAAAAGCCGCGCAATTCACGAACCGGACGGACTTCGCGGCTGGCGACCGGTGCTACATACAGCTGAACAACTTCCTTACCGGATATCAGGCCGGAATTGGTTACAGATACCTGAACCGACAAAATTTCTTGATCGGTCATTGCAGATTTATCGAGACGCAGATTGGCGTATGTAAATGTTGTATAAGATAACCCGAATCCGAACGGAAACAGTACTTTCATTTTACGCGTTTCGTACCAGCGATAGCCGACAAAAATACCTTCGTGATACTCGACAGTCCGGCGATTGCCAGGAAAGCCTATATAGCTCGGATTATCTTCAAGACGCAACGGGAAGGTTTCCGGCAGACGTCCGCTTGGATTAACCTTACCATAAAGAATATCAGCAACGGCTGATCCGATAGCCTGACCGCCCAAGTATGCTTCAATAATTCCTTGAACCTGATCGATCCAAGGCATCTCGACAGGTGAACCATTGTGCAGAACAACTACCGTTTTTGATTGAACCTGCGTTACAGCTGCAATCAATTTGTTCTGGCAATCCGGCAGTCGCATATGGCGGCGGTCATATCCTTCAGATTCCATATTATCTGGCAACCCGGCAAATATGACTGCGACATCCGCAGTTCTGGCAGCCTCCACAGCTTCAGCGATCAGCTGTTGATCAGGACAATCACTGTCAAGGGAGTAGCCTAAAGCAAAAGTCAGCCCCGGCTTGTCTTTCAAAAATTCATATGCAGTATCGACCTTACTGCTGTTGATATGTGAGCTGCCACCGCCCTGATAGCGTGGCTTTCTGGCGAATTCACCGATCAGGGCAACCTTGGTGTCTGAAGCCAATGGCAGGACAGCGCTCTCATTTTTCAGCAGAACGATACATTCCTCAGCAATGCGCCGGGCGATAGCATGATCGGCTTCGCGGTCAAAAATGGCCTGATGATTCCGATTCTCTGCAAAGCGATAGATTTTCTCAAGAATTCTCAAGCAGGCGGCATCGACGGTTTGCTCGGTCAATCGACCTTCGCGCACTGCGGCAATAATCAAAGCATCGTTTTCACCATTGGATGATGGCATCTCAAGATCAAGCCCGGCTGCCAGAGCCGGTACCCGTTCATTGACAGCACCCCAGTCTGACACGACAAATCCTTCAAAACCCCATTCGCCGCGCAGGACATCGGTCAGGTAGGCCCGGTTTTCTCCGGCATAAATGCCATTGACGCGATTATAGGCACTCATCACGGTCCAAGGCTGATGTTCGCGCACAGCACCCTCAAAGGCTGCCAGATATATTTCACGGAGCGCTCTTTCCTTCACCTCGGCCGAAACAGTGTTGCGGCGATATTCCTGGTTATTGGCAAAGAAATGTTTAATGCTGGTGCCGACGTGCTGGCTTTGGACACCATCAATAAAAGCGCCGGCCAACTCAGAAGCCAAAAATGGATCTTCGGAGTAATACTCAAAATTACGGCCGCATAATGGTGATCGCTTGATATTGACAGCCGGACCAAGAATCACTCCGACGCCTTCTGCCTGACACTCATTCCCCAGTGTTCTGCCCAGCAATCGGGTCAGCTCCCGGTCGAAACCAGCCGCAACAGCACAGCCAGCCGGAAAACAGACTGCTGGGATACTATCACTCATGCCCAGATGATCACCTTGATCGTCTTGTTTGCGCAAGCCATGCGGTCCGTCGGAAAACATCAGCTGCGGAATACCGAGGCGGTCGATTGCTTTGGTGTGCCAAAAATCAGCGCCTGAGCAAAGCCCAGCTTTTTCTTCAAGTGTCATAAGAGAAATCAGCTTTTTGATACTTAGTTCGTTCATGACCAATGCCACATCTTTCATCTGATTACAGATGATTATGAAGCGATGCGGCGCTTATGTATTGCATCAATGAACTATTTATTGCATATTTGTGCCCTGATTTCTTTGCTGTCGGCTTCACACCCAACAGCTTTCGGCACTCTATGCTCTGATATCCAGCAGGGCAGCCAGCAAGCGGTCAACATTCTCGCGCTGGGCACCGTATCCCATCAGGCCGATGCGGATGACCTTGCCGGCCAGCGATCCTAATCCGCTGCCGACTTCGATCAGATGCTTATCGCGTAATTGCATACGCAGGGCTTTTTCATCGACACCTTCAGGCACGACAACCGTATTGAGCATGGGCAGGCGGTATGATTCCTCGACCAGCATCTGCCAGCCTTGCGCAGCCAGGCCGGCAACCAGATAATGATGAGCGTCGGCATGGCGCTTAAACGCCTGCTCAAGACCTTCTGTCAAGACGTTCTGCAATGCCTGATACAGGCCATAAACCATGTTGATCGGCGCTGTATGGTGATAAGTCCGGGTCGCACCAGCCCAATAACTGGTCAGCAGGTTCATGTCCAGATACCAGTTCGGCACTTTGCGCTGGCGGTTGGCGATCGCTGTTATTGCCCGGTCAGAGAAGGTGATCGGCGCCAGGCCGGGCGGACAGGAGAGGCATTTTTGCGTGCCGGAATAACAGATGTCCACGCCCCAGTTATCGACCTCCACGGGTATGCCGCCGAGACTGGTGACACAATCCAGCAGATAATAGCTCCCTGCTTTCTTAGCCAGGCCGCCGACCTTTTGAGCCGGATTGCAGACACCGGTCGACGTCTCTGCATGAACCATGGCAACAATTTTATAGTCACCTTTGTTCAACTGATCAGCAACGATTTCTGTCATAACCGGTGTTCCCCAGGCAAATTCGAGTTTGGTGACTTCGGCTCCCAGGCGGGCGGCTACATCAGCCATGCGATTGCCGAAAACGCCATTGATCAGCACCAGCACCTTGTCACCTGGTTCAATCATGTTGACAAAAGCAGCTTCCATGCCGGCCGAACCAGTACCGGATATTGGCAAAGTAAAATTATTGCGGGTGCCCATGATCGTTCGCAGATTGGCTTTAACCTCATCCATTATCATAATAAACGCAGGATCAAGATGCCCGAGCGTCGGCTGCGACAAAGCATGATATGTCGAAGGAGCCACCGGACTCGGCCCCGGTCCGAATAATAAAACATTAGGAAT
>DMJC01000271.1 GCA_003451915.1 Clostridiales bacterium | reverse complement strand
GATAGGGATAACAGGCCGTCAAGCCGGTTGCCATCAGGAAAAGCAGCAACACAGCAACGGCAGTCAGCACCACTTTCTTGCTGTTCAGTGATCGTTCTGGCAAATTCGTTTCGCTCCATGTTTATTATTTAGGTTCTATTATCGCATATGAACTGGCTGTCTGTCCGCAAACAGATTATTTATAACAACAATTTTTCCCTGCAGATCGCCCGATAGACAAGTTTTTCCTCGATTCGTGTACTTTCCATCAATGAGATTGCATCAATTCTGCATTCCAATGGCGGCATGGACCATGCGGATAGTTGGCGGCTATCCAGCCGCACCTGGCGGCCGATCGTAATATGCGGTGAAAAGCGCCGAGCTTCGCAGGGTAATTCTTTCAGGCGCAACAAATCGGCCAGATGTGCTGCCAGTGCTGACAGCGCAGGCTGTGGCCTGATGCCAATCCATAATATGTCACTTGTGCGGCCAAAAGTGCCTGCCCCGGCAAAGTACATCGTAAAGGAATGACTGGCTGCGGCTGCCTGTCTGGCAATATCAGTTAAGTCGGGCAGCCAGGCAGCCGGGCATTCGCCTAAAAATTGTAAAGTCAGATGAATATTTTCCGGTCGTGTCCAACGGCCTCGATCAGCAAACGCTGCCAGCTCTTGTCCTGCTTGAAACAGTTTCTGGCGGATATCCTCCGGAAATTCAACGGCATAAAAAAGTCTGCGGGTCATGGCAATCTCTTATCAATAATACCCATGTACTCAAAGGTAACCAGCCGATCCGCCGCTGCAAGTGCCGGACCAGTCTCCAGCATAGCCATGATCACCGTCTTGTCATGGCTGTGAGCCAGCGACTTAAAGATCGCGAGAACAATGGATACATCCTGTTCATTCAAAGAATCAAAGGGTTCGTCAATCATCAGCAGATGGGCGTCCTGCATCAAGGCACGGGCGACGACAACCAGCTGACGTTCCCGGTTGGAGAGCAGACTGCTGTCCCGGTACATCAGCTTCTCAATGTGCAGTCCGTTCAGAATGTCACGGGCCCGTTCACGGTCTGTCTCGGCCGGTGCCTGCAGCGGTTTGAGATTTGGTTCAATTCCCTGCAGGACATAATCAATGACAGGATAAGCAAACAAAGGATGCTGCTGTCTAGGGACAAAACAAACCTGGCTGCTGAGTACGCGGCGGCTGATCCTTTGCACAGGAATACCCCATAACTCAATCACGCCAGTTGGGATCGGCTGAAGGCCGCCGATCATGCGCATTACAACGCTCCAGCAGGCAGGATTCCGGCCGGTCAGGAGCACTAGTGATCCGACATCAATGGTCAGGCTGAGATTTTCACAGACCGTGGCGCCTGAATGTTCGACTGAAATATCCGTCATCCGAATACAAGGTTTATCAGATTCCATCGGTTATCACCTCGATGTGCATGCTGCGCGCGGTGAACCTTACGATTACAGCATATCAGCTTTTCATCCTATTTTCAATCAGCAACCATCCTAAAAAATGTTAAATTTGATTAATTATTTTAATTGCAGTATGATAGTGTTATGCACGAAAAGGAGAAGCTGTTCATGACAGAGCGGATCAGCCAGCCCGATTTTCTTCTGATCAGAGACTGTGATTCAGACAATAAAACCTTCGGCTGCAACCAGGCGTGGTATGCTGAACGTTGGCAGCGCGATGCCGGTTGCGGTCCCTGCACTGCTGCTACGATTTTATATTATCTGTCCCGCAGCTGCGAGGGTCTCGGCCATTTATACACAGCCGACACTTTTTTCCGCAATGATTTTTCTCTTTTCATGGCTGAGATCTGGCACTTTGTCACACCAGGCCATATGGGTGTCAATGAAGCTGCTGTCCTAGCTGATGGCGTTGTTCGCTATGCAGCCGGCCATGGTGTAATTTTACGATCTGCGATCAAGAAGGTACCGCCCAAACGTAATCGGACGGTACCCTATGCTGATTTTGTCAATTTCATCCGGCAAGGTCTCAGCAACGATTGCCCGGTGGCATTTCTCAACCTGTCCAATGGCCGATTGCCCAATCTGGACAGCTGGCACTGGGTGACGATCACGGAACTGACCAATGATGGCTCAGCCGAAATATCGGACAGTGGTGAACGCAAGCAGATCGATCTTCAACGTTGGTACGGCTCATCCCTGTTGGGTGGCGCGGCTGTCTGGTTTACTGTTGATGACGGCTCCTCAGTCAGCCTGGTTGAGGATCTTGGCCAACGCTGAATCAGGTCCGAGAATAATCGTCTTCTCACCTTTCAGCGAGTTGCGCAAAGCTTCGAGTTCACGCATAAAGATATAGAACTGCGCCCGTTCCGGGTCATTATACAACTCGGTCAGCGTTTTCATATACTCTTCTTCGCCCTCACCACGCAATTTCTGGGCTTCAGCCTGGGCTTCAGCAATGATAATGCTGATTTCTTTGTCAGTCTCATTACGGATTTTTGCTGCCTCGTATTCGCCATCAGCTTTAAAAGAGGCTGCCATCTGTGAGCGTTCTGAGATCATGCGCGCGTAAACCGCCGTGGTGTTATCCTCCGGCAGGTCGAAACGTTTGATTTCAACCGCGATGATGTCGACCCCATATGACTTGAGATTCTCAGACACCTGTTCGGTGATTGTATTATTCAATGATGTGCGGCTATCTTCACCTTCCGTAATGATCTCACTCTGCTGCATCTGTCCCATCGTGTTTTTAATGACACTGTAGGCACTGGCATCAATACGTTTTTCCATCTCCGACACATTGTTGACGGTTCGGATGAAGGTCGTCACATCGGTAATCCGCCAGATCGAATAACTGTCGACGATCATTGCTTTTTTATCTGCAGTAAGCACCTCAGATGAGTTGACATTGTAGATCATCTGCTTTTTGGTCAGGCGGTTGACATCCTGAATGAATGGCGACTTCAGGTAAAGTCCGGCATCAAGCTTAATCTGGCTGATCTTGCCAAATTGAGTGATATAAACATACTCACCTTCACCAACAGTATATACTGACGACGATGCCAGGATAATCAAGACCAGCACCACAATTCCGGTAATTATCCATCGTTTGATTTTTTTACCGTCCATCTCTTGTTCCCCCTCAATCCCCGGTGACGGCACCCGCCGTCGTCGTCGATACTTCGCCTAGCGGCAGCAATTTTTCGATACTGCTGCCATCGTCGATGTAGACCGTGATCCCCGGTAAAATGTCCTCGAGCATCTCGAGATACATCCGCTCACGGGTTATCACCGGAAAGTTCTTGTACTCGTTATATATTGACAGGAAACGGTTTTTTTCACCGATGGCCTCATTGATCTTGCTCTGCTTTTCACCCTCTGCTGCCCTGACAATCTTGTCCGCATCAGCATTGGCAGCAGGAATTTTGCTGTTCTTATACTCGAGTGCCTGATTCAGTGCGGTCTCTTTTTCCTGTTTGGCGGTCTCGACATCCCGGAAAGCTTTGGCAACTTCCTCTGTCGGCGGTTCCGAATCATTGACTTTGACATCAACCACCATCAGCCCGATGTCATTCTCTTCCAGACGCATCTTCAGCATTTCCTTGACATCCGACTGGATGCCAGTCTTTCCGGTTGTCAGCACATCATCAATGCTTTTGGTGCCGACGACTGAACGTACTGAACTTTGCAGCATATTTTTAAGAATGCTGTCGGGATTTTCAGTTCTGTAAAGATACTTGACCGGATCACTGATTTTCCATTCCACAAAAAAGTCGATATTCACGATGTTGAGATCATTGGTGATCATCATGCTTTCTTCGGGAATGCTGTAATACTGGCCATTGCTGTCGCTGTAATAACCCAGCTCAATTTTCTGGATTTTACTGACCGGCAAAATGATCGCAGACTGAATCGGCCAGGGCAGTTTAAACTGCAGGCCGGCCTGTACCGTCTTGGTATATTTGCCAAAAGTCGTGATCACAGCCTGCTCGCTCTCCCGGACGGAGAAAACACTGCTCCGGCCAAACGAAATCAACAGGATAACCACGACTATCACACCAATCAGGCGTAAAGTTCGGGTAGAATCAACTTTCATGTTTTGCCTCCTCATTTTTTAATGACATTATTATCCTTTACTTTGGGTAAAACTACAACTATCATGTATATTAGATGTGAAGTGAAAGGTGAAAGGTGAAGGGTGAACCTGAGCGTAGCTCAGGTCAGGTGAAGAGTGAAAAGTGAAAGGTGAAGAGTGTCGCTCCGCGAAAAATCTGCGCCAAAGGCGCACCCTTCACCCTTCACCTTTCACTCTTCACTTAAAAGAGGTATGAGATTATGAAAACATTTCGTGAACTTTACGAAGAGCTGCTCTTGCAAGTTTTACAGACAGATCAGCCCTTGTTGCCGACGGGCGATTTTGACCCCTATCATCTCGATTGTCTGCTGAATCCGGATCGTCAAGCACCGGTCTGGCGTTTGAAAAATTGTGATTGCACTGAGGAAAAACGGACAACCTGTGGCCAGGTTTGTGATTTTGGTGCACTGGATTATGATGAGAGTGGCAACGTTGTCATCATCAAGGAACGTTGCGTCGCCTGTAATGCCTGTATTGATCATTGTATTGAAAAAAATCTGATCGGCCGTGTTGATGTGCTGCCGGTGCTGGATTTGCTGCGGACCAGTGAAACTCCAGTCTATGCCATGATTGCTCCTGCCTTCATCAGCCAGTTCAGTGATCAGGTCACTCCCGGCAAACTGCGTACAGCTTTCAAACGGCTGGGGTTCGCCGGTATGATTGAAGTTGCACTGACTGCTGACATTCTGACACTTAAAGAAGCTTTTGAGTTCGACCATTTTATTCATACTGATGAGGATTATTTGCTGACCAGCTGCTGCTGTCCGCTTTGGATCGCCTTGATCCGAACCAGCTACAGTCATCTGGTTTCCCATATTCCGCCTTCAACATCCCCCATGGCTGCCTGTGGCCGTATTATCAAGAAACTTTACCCGGCTGCCAAAACCGTTTTTATCGGTCCCTGCATTGCCAAGAAATCTGAAGCCCGCATGCCTGACATTTCTGATGCAGTCGACCATGTGCTGACATTCCAGGAGATCTGGGATGTTTTTCAGGCGGTCAATATCAACCCTGCCGAATGTGAAGAAGATCTGCGTGACCATGCTTCAGCTGCAGGCCGGAAATACGCCCGGGTCAAAGGTGTCAGCGAGGCCGTCCAGGCCACACTCAATCGCATTCGGCCGGACCGGATGATACCCTTGCGAGCCGAGCAAGGTGACGGTATGGTATCGTGCAAAGAACTTTTAAGAAAGATTGCCAGCGGCGAAATCAAGGCCAATTATATCGAAGGCATGGGCTGCATCGGCGGATGTGTCGGCGGACCTAAATCACTGATTGATCGCGAGACGGCTCGAATCGGCGTTGAGCGATACAGCGGCGATGCCACCTACCTGACACCGATCGACAATCCTTACGTTATCGAACTGATGCACCTCCTCGGCTTTGATACACCGGAAAGCCTGCTCGAAGACGGCAATATGTTTGTCAGACACTTTTAGGTGAAAAGTGAAAAGTGAAGGGTGAAAGGTGTCGCTCCGCGAAATTTGCGCCTTTGGCGGTAACCTTCACCCTTCACCCTTCACTTTTCACCCTTCACCCTTAAAGGTGATTCCATTCTGGCGCTTGACTTCGTCAATTATGCGCATGACGGAGAGTGAAAGTTCATGATAGGGTTTGGCCAGTTCAGGATTCTGGCAGCAGCGGATGAACATTGCCGCTTCTTCTTTGTACTCCGGAATGCCGCTGGCTGTTAATTTTTCTGATGGTTTGCCGCGACGGTGGATTTCAATGCCGCTGACACCAGGTATATCACTGATCGTGATGGAACCGTCTTCAAACATGATTTCACTGCCTGCTTTTGACCAGTTGATTTTAGAGTAAAGGACTTCGGCGGCCATTTCAGGGTAAACACCGATAAATGCGCCGAAGCCGTCAAAACCGTTATGGAGCTTGACGTCAGTGCAGAAAATGCGCTGTGGTTCACCGAACAGGGCGACCAGCATGAAGATGCTGTAGGATCCCATGTCCATGACAGCGCCGTTCGACAGGATTGGGTCAAAAGCATTGAGTATCTCACCGGATCGGAAGGCATCGTAGCGTGACGAGTATTGGCAGGCTGAAATTAAAGCATTGCGGGGCTGACCCATGTCAGCAATGATAGCTTTTAACCTGGCCAGATCCGGGTTGAAAGCCGGCCGCATGGCTTCGAGAAAAATCTTGTCGTTTTTTTCGGCAGTATCGATCATGGCAATCAATTCCTGGCTGTTGGATGCAACAGCTTTTTCGCAGAAAACATGCTTGCCGGCAGCTGACATCTGGATCGATTGTTCATAATGGGCACTGTTTGGGGATGCGATGTAAACAGCCTCGATGGAGGGGTCAGCGGCCATCTCATCAATGGCAGTATAGACTTTGGGAATGCCGCATCCGGCAGCAAAAGCTTCTCCCCGCTCACGCGAACGCGACAAAATTGCCGCTGCTTCAAACTCGGGATTCAGTGATGCATTAGCGATGAATTTGGCTGCAATTTTACCTGTTCCAATTATACCGAATTTCATAGCGAACCTCCTTGAAGTTACCTGATCAGAGTTCGTTGATGATCGAGGCAATATCACCGACGCTGTGATCGAACATCGGCTGTGATATTGGCATGAGGTATTTTGCGGTCTTTACCGTGAGTGTCGGATCAAAGTCGGTGACCAGCAATATATTCGAATATTTACCCATGCGGCCTCCATATTTTGATCTGTATTGCAAAATTAATTTTTTCATTTTATCAAGTTGAGTGCATAATATCATTCATGAAATGAATTGTCAATCAACTGGTAAATGGCTATTTTACGAGTTCTCTTAAAATTTTCCCATATCTGAATATATAAAATCCTCATTCTTAGATTGCGTATTGCAAAATCACTTTATTGATTTATTTTAACCGTACGTTTCAGCATAATGGGCTAGTCGAGCCGACCCGCTGACACACTGACCTTGTGCTGAACGGTTCCCTCGATATGCATCAAGATGCAGTGAAGGGTGAAGGGTGTCGCTCCGCTAGACTTCTTAGCCAATCAAGGAAGCCCCCGTTCGCAAATCTCTTTCCTTGTTACTTATTACTTGTTCCTTGTTCCTTGAAAAAATAGCATTTGACAATCAGGGCCTCCAGTGATACTATAATTTGGCACACAAGGAGCCTGCTCGTGTGGCGGAACAGGCAGACGCAACGGACTTAAAATCCGTCGGACCTAAAATCCGTGCCGGTTCAAGTCCGGCCACGAGCACCATTCAGCTCAAGGTGCGATAGAGTGTGCCAACTGAATACCGCGGAGTGGAGCAGCTGGTAGCTTGTCGGGCTCATAACCCGAAGGTCGGAGGTTCGAATCCTCCCTCCGCAACCAAGAGAAACCCTGAAGCATGACCGTTTCAGGGTTTTAATTTAGACAGGCATTATGATGATTTTTTTGGAGGATGATAGCACGTGGCAAAGGTAGTTGTAGCAAATTCTGATTCATTCGAAGCAGCAATGAGCAAATTCAAAAAGCAGGTAGCCAAGGATGGCATTCTGAAAGAATACAAAGTTCGTTCTCGTTTCGAAAACAGCCGGGAACGTGACATTCGTAAAAGAGCTGCCGCAAAAAAGCGAGGTAAAAAGTGAAAATAGAAAAGCCGGCCAAAAATGATCAGAAAAAGATCGATGAGGCAAAAGATGCGGCTCGCATAAGAGAAGAAAAAATTGCCAAGACTCTAAACGAGGCCTTGCGTATTAAACGAGCCAAAGAGTAAAAATTTACTTTTGTTCGTGTCTATGTCTTTCAAGGATGCGGTTCAACTGATATTATATTAGGGTATGCCAAATCAGGAGGATCGATACTTGCAGACCTATCGCTGTCATAAAAACCTGCTCAGAATCGTGCTGATTATTTTGCTGGCTGTTGTGACCTTGACTTCATCTATCTTCATTACGGCTCCGAATGTTCAGGCTGCGGAAACGACTTATACGATTTTCGACGCAGCTGGAATCGTTGTTCCGGCGATTGACGCCAAAGCTTATGTTTTATATGATGCAGAATCTCAGACATTCCTTGTTGGCAAGGATCAGGATAAACTGTTTGCGCCGGCCAGTGTGACCAAGGTGATGACGGTTCTCCTGGCTCTTGAGAATCTGCAGTTGTCCGATAAGATCATTGTCACACGCGAAATGTTTGAGACAATTCCCAATGATTATACCCGCCTGGGGCTCATGGAAGGTGAAGAAATCACCGTTGAGCAGGCCTTGTATGCCAGCCTGCTGATCTCGGCCAATGATGCATCCATGGCGTTGGCTGTTGCTGTCGGCGGTACGATTGAAAATTTCGTCGAAATGATGAATAGTCGGGCAACTGAACTGGGCTGTCTGAACACAAATTTCACCAACCCTTACGGGCTGGCTGATCCTGAACATCTGACCACCGCTCATGACATCGCTTTAATCTTCGCGGAAGTTTTAAAACATGACCTCTATACTCAGTTTGCCACAACACTGCATTACCAGATGGCCGGCACTGTTCTGCATCCTGAAGAACGCGGCATGCAAAATGGTAATCGTTTTGTGGCAAACGAACAGTTTAAGTATGATGGTTATGTCGGAGGGAAAACAGGTTTTACTGAGCTCTCGAGTTATACGATCACTGCCGGCGCCCGGCGGGAAGGCCGAACCCTGATCAGTGTCGTGCTAGGTGCATCACAGTCGACAGCCCGCTACACCGGCTGCATTACATTATTCGATTACGGATTTGATAATTTTAAAACGATTACTATCAAGCCAGATGAATTCCAGCCAATCAAGGATCAGACGATCGCCCAGGTCAACGACGCGATCGGTCAGACCGGCAATCCGATGGTCATTGATGAAGTTGTGCTGGAACTTGATGATATTTTAACAACTACAACGACACGTGCAGCTAGACCTTACAGTTGTGTCATTGATGAGCGTGCAGCCACCCTGCAGGCTGATCAGGACAGCCAGACTCTGGAATATCCGTTATATCTGGCGTTTGATGACGGAACACGTTACCCGGTTGGCCGTCTGGCCATCAACGTCGCTGCTGTCCAGACTGAAGCCACAACAAAGTCACCTGCTTTCGGGCCGAAAGGTTCAGTCTGGCGTACTGTGCTGCGTGTCATTGCAATCATTCTGCTGGTCGTGGTCATCGCTTTCTGCCTGTTATTGCTCTATGCGATGATTCGGCAGGACCTTAAAAAGAAGCGGAGAAACAAGATTAAGGAAAGGAAATAGATTATATACTTTTACTGTATTTGAAAAACAGTTTGTAAATAAAATCAACACCACTTTCAGGTAACAGCTCCATCAGCAAGAGAAGTTTGCCTGTTGCGGCACGATATCTGATTTTCGGATTTTTGGTTTCCAATGCTTTGAAGATAATCTTAGCAAGTTTCAGATGATCTGGCTTTCGACTGAATATATTGGTGAACTGAAGCAATGCTGTCCGAGTCCAGAATGTCGATTTTCACTGGAATAACGTTTTTTATTTCGGATAATTGAGCCAGCTTTTGTTCATTGGTACCGGCTGCAAAGATGATATAGCATCCGCTGTCAGCGAGGTATCGGACAATGGGCTGGCCCAATCCGCCTGTTGCTCCTGTCATGAGCACATATTTCAAGAAAATCAGCTCTCCTTCTCCCAATTAGATCTATTATGGCCCCTTTGACTGATAAATGTGCTATAATAAGTAGTCAAGTTCCCCACCGATCGGCTCACGGAGCCATCAAGAAAGAGGTTTATCAATGGCAGACAAATCAATCACATGCAAAGACTGTGGCGCAACCTTCATCTTCACCGAGAGTGAACAGGCATTTTTCGCTGAGAAAGGCTACACCAACGATCCAACCCGTTGCCCTTCCTGTCGGGCTGCCCGCAAACAATCACGCGGTAACGACAGCAGCCGCGGCTATCAGTCCAATAGCCGCAATGATCGTGAAATGTTCACTGCAGTCTGTGCCACCTGCGGCAAGACAACCACAGTCCCCTTCAAGCCCAGCCAGGATAAACCGGTCTACTGCCGGGATTGTTTCAAACCTCGCCGGCGCTAACGCGAAAGCGGAAACGGTATCAGATACCAAAACGGAACGGATTACCGTTCCGTTTTGGTATCTGATACCTTCTTTTTTGCTTCCACTTCTCGCTTTCTCCACAATTTCAACACAATTTAAGTCTACAATAATAGTAGGAAAATAGGATATTCAGATATCCTGGAGAAGGAGATAATCTTTATGATGAACGTTTTATCCCTTTCGGTCATTAATGCAATCTGCAGGCTCAATCGGTTTGACTGGCCCCGTGATCGCTTTGACCGCTTTTTTATGATGCGGCCCGGCATGATGATCGTCGGCTTGATTGTCTTAGTTCTGGTAATTGTCGGTATTGTTTTTCTTGTAAGAGCGCTGGTTCATGCCGGCCGTAACGGGAAAAACCTTGTATCAACACCGCCTGCTCCACCGTCAGTCATGGCTGATAACAAAGCCTTGCAGATTCTCGATGAACGGCTGGCCCGCGGCGAGATCAGCCCAGAGGAATATCGCCAGCGCAAAGACGAGCTGCTGAAGTAACGCACTACCGCCTGATCTTCGGCTTTACTTTCTGCAAATCAACGTCAAGTGCTTCGATGTCGACACCTCTGAAGACCATCTGAGCGATGAACGAGTCTTTGGCTCTGGCGATTTCGCCCAGGCTATAGGGAAGTTCCATCCCCATATCGCCGTTGGCCATCTGGATGATATGAGCCAGATGCTGTTCGAGGACAGCTTTGGTTTCCGGGGTTATCAACAATTCACGCAGTGGGCTCTCGATGGAATAGGCCATTTCATAAGATCGTGTCGGCTGATAATTGAAACTAAAACAGCCAGTCTGCAGACTGATTTTGACTTTGCTGCTGTCCTGTTCAGCGGACAAACCGGCAGGAACCTTCAAGCTCACCAGATCAGCATCGGGCAGCCACAGCACAGCTTCAGCATTGAAAGGTACGGTAACCGAGACGGTCAATGTGCCATTGTCTTCCCGTTTCCAGCCGCTTTCGACCAGACCCATCGCTGATCTGAGCGTCGCCTTGGCATGGAACAGCTTGCCGTAAACTTCTGGCTTAAAATGAATTTTCCGGAAGCCAGGTGCTGTTTCTACAGGATTGATACCGCACATGTTACGGTACATCCATTCGACTATTGATCCATAAGCATAATGGTTGAGCGAGTTCATGCCAGTGCCGGATATTTTACCGTCCGGCAGGATGGAATTCCAGCGTTCCCAGATGGTCGTAGCCCCCATCAGCACTTCGTAAAGCCAGCTTGGGTAGTCTTCCTGGAAAAAGATCTTGTAAGCACTCTCTGAATCGCCGTTGTCTGACAATGAGCGGCAAAGATAAGGCGTACCGATAAAACCGGTCTTGAGGTGCATATTGCTCTTGCGCAGCAATGCCTGCAAATCGGCCAGTACGCGTCCGCGCACCTCAGGTTCAACCAGGTCGAAATGCAGCGCGACGACATGGGCCGTCTGGGTCAGAATCGTTGAACGGCCGTTTTTGGAGAAAAACTCATTCTGGATCGCAGCCTTGACCTGTTCAGACAATTCGCCATAGAATGCGGCATCTTCAGTCTTGCCGAGCACTGCGGCAGCTTTGGCCAGAATATTGGTTGACAGGCGATAATAGGCCGAAGCCAGCAGTCCGTTGTCCGTACCGCCCATGACACCGCCCGCGACCGGGCCATCCAAGGCCAGCCAGTCGCCAAAATGGAAACCGACAGTCCACAATCTGCGATTGCCGGACTTCTCGTCTTGCCGGCGGATCCAGTCAACCCATGCTTTCATGCTGTCGTACTGGTTTTCAAGGATCGTCTTGTCACCAAAATGCAGGTAGACCTCCCAGGGAATGACCGTGGCGCAGTCCGACCAGGCGCAGGCCCCGCCAGAGGCAAACCCGCTTTCCGGATCTTTATTTTTATTAAAAGTCGGCACGACACTGGCGACCATCCCGTTGTAAAACTGCTGATCTTGCCAGACGTCGTGCATAAATTTGGCATAAAAAGCATAGGTATCCATATTGAACGAGGCTGTCCCGCTGAAAACTTCGGCATCGCCAGTCCAGCCCATGCGCTCGTCACGCTGCGGGCAGTCGGTCGGCACA
>DMJC01000130.1 GCA_003451915.1 Clostridiales bacterium | reverse complement strand
TCAACCTCGTCAACAATGGCAAAATGCAAGTCTCTCTGAACCATCAGGTTTTTGTAGGTCACCATGTTATCACGGAGATAGTCAAATCCCAGCTCATTGTTCGTGCCATAGGTGACATCAGACGCATACGCCGCACGCCGTTCATCATTGTTGAGCCCATGGACAATCAAGCCAACCGACAAGCCGAGATAACGATAAATTTTTCCCATCCATTCGCTGTCGCGGGCAGCCAGATAATCATTGACTGTCACGACATGAACACCATGACCGGTTAATGCATTCAGATAAACGGGCAAGGTTGCTACCAGTGTTTTGCCTTCACCTGTTTTCATTTCCGAAATTCGCCCTTGATGCAGGACAACGCCGCCGATCAGCTGGACGCGGTAATGATAAAGGCCAATGACGCGTCTGGATGCCTCGCGGACAGTCGCAAAGGCGTCAGGTAAAATTTCATCGAGTGTAGCCCCGCCGGTCAGCCTGTCCCGCAATATCCCGGTCTGCGCCTTAAGCTGTTCTTCACTGAAAGCTGCATATTGTGAAGCCAGAGCTTCAATCTTATCGACAACTGGTATGATCCGCTTGATTTCGTTATCGGAGTGTGACCCGAATATTTTCTCAAATAATCCCATTTAAAGTCCCTTTCAATGCTTAGTTACGTTTTCGTATCAGATAGCAGGCCGGCAGCTTCCAGGCGATCAAGAACCATCTTGTAGCCGTCAGCGCCATAGGCCAGCGCCCGGTTGACCCGGCTGATGGTTGCCGTACTGATGCCAGTCGCGTCACAGATTTCAGCATAGGTTCGGCCTTGGCGCAGCATGATCGCAATATGCAGGCGCTGCGCCAGTGACTTAATCTCAGGCACTGTGCAGATGTCTTCAAAAAAAGCGTAACACTCTCCTGCGTCTTTCAAGGATAGTATTGCTGAAAACAGAAGATCCGTTGAAGAATCTCTCAGTTTTTCATTCATGCTCAATACCTCCATTTATCCGGCTGATTATTTTATGCAGCAACATTAAAATGATAACGCAAGCCTGCTGAAGTTACAAGCCGATCTTGCTCGTCTTGGTTATAGCGATAACTGTTACCGTATTTTTCGACCCGAATTGTAATTTGCCTGGACGCAGCATAGCTGGTGATATCTTTTATCGCTTCATGCAGCCAGGCCTGCTCTGCGTTTGCTGGTATGACCAGCAAAAATGATTTTCGTTTAATATCCGCTTGCTGAACAACTGCTGCACCATCTGACCGGTGGGTTGCTGCGCCTTGAAAGGCTGCCAGATCGTCAACCAATCGTATCAGGTCTGTTTCAGTCCGGCCTTGGCTTTGATAGGTGGGCGCTGTCAAGTCCACACTTCGGATCATCGTAGCCTGGCCGTCTGCAAAACTGGCGATAACCGGGAAATTGTCCGGCAGATTTGCACCGAAAGCCTGCCGGATTTTTCGTCCCCGGGCAAAGTTGTCCATCATCCAGACGCTATCTTCGCCTGAACTGTCTGCTGGTATGTGCCGGCCCGTCCAAAGTGGAACAACAGCGCAGGTCTTGCGCTGAAGCGGGCCAAATGGCGATATCAATTCATAATCGACAATAAGCCAGAGCCTATGGTCCGCGGCTTGCCAATCCAGAAACAGACGTCGTAATCCCAGCCTCGCTTGCCAGCCTGGCTGGCCGGAACAAGCCTCGGCCAGCCAATAGTCAAACCTCTTCTGAATCAGGGGGCCGAGCATGACAGATGTGGAAAGATCCAGCACCAGATCGTCAAGCAAAGCTTCGACTGTCTGACCGGGCAAGAGTTCTTCAAGCAGCTGATTAAGCAATTGTATCGAATCAGATTCAGTTAGCTCTTGAGACAGTCCTTTTGTCATCGGTGCCAGACCTGATTCATCAGCCATAAATATCAATGGGCTTAGCATGCTGATTTCTGCAGCTGTACGGTCTAGCGCACTTTTAAACTTGATTTCACAGACTGAACACTGTAACAGAGCTAACAAAGCAAATCCAAATGCCAGCAGCAGCGGCAAGACAATGGCAGCTTCCAGGCTCAGGCTGCCCCGGCAATTTCGCTGATTACAGATTCTAGCCATCAATATAACCGCCTTCCAGATAATAAGCTTCACCGTGCAGGGTGGTTTTTATCGCCAGGCTGGTGTAACAGTCCTCCGGCAGGATCTGCTCAAGTTGCTGGCTGATTCGGCTGACCACCGTTGCCCGCGGCATAATCAGCAAATAGATACGAAGATAGTCCTGATAATAAGTATCTGGATTAACTGGCGATTGGCCCGGCCAGATCGGCACCCCATCACCGCTGCAGAGTGCATCGCAGTCCTCGAGAGCTCCGCCGATTGATTGTCCTAAAGCCAGGATATACGCCAAGGGTTCTGGGTCGATGATCGTCGTCCCCGATGTTGCTGCAAGGATCGCACCGGATAAAGCTATCGCCCAGGCGCGCAGTTCGTTCAGTTTTTGCTGATCGGTTAAAATCCAGACCAGACGGAATATGACACGAATTCCACACAAAAAATTTTTCACGCGTGTGAATGCCTGATCAGCATCGGAAAGTCCGGTTACAATTTGCTCTGCCGCACGGTTACTCACTTCTGCCTGGAATGGGCCCAGCACATATTCAACAAGGCAAAACTTTTCATAAAAAGGTAGAGTTGAAAAATTCAGCAGATTGTCAACCTGGCCAGCCAGCCGGATCAAATCAGTCGGATCGGGCAGAAATTCCGGTTCATTTTCCCCAGAAATTATCGTCTGATCACTGGCAGCACCCAATGTGCCGACTGCAAAATTTCGATAATTATCTCTGATTTCAGTCAGCAGCTTGTCTTTGATCTGATCGAAAGCGTCGCCAAAAAGGCTTTTTGCCGCTTTTTGCAGCTGATCAGCCACCACATCTTTCAGCGCCTGTTCCAGCAAAACTTCCAGCGATTCGCCATTGTCATCGATAAAAGACGATGTCAGGTTTTCTGGCACTTCTTCAACATCTTTGATCTGACTCATCGTTTCCTGCTTGCTCATGGTCAGGTTTCTCAGACGACAGATCATATTATCCAGGTACACTGCCGGTAAACGGCCTTTCATAAACCGGATAATCTGCTTCTCAAGTGTAGCTGACTGTGTCAGCTGATTCATTTTGATCAGCTCGACTGTTGTGTTGCGCAAATTCTGCGGCAACGTGTCGCGGAAAACATCCAGACCGGCAGCTTCACTGCGAAAAGCAAGTAAGCCGAACCGTTGACATTCAGTATTAAAATCAGCCAGTGTTGCCCGGATCTGGGCTGACATAGCCCTGGCCAGGTCATGCTCGGCAGCCCGCTGCCCGGCAGCCGACAGCAAGATATTGAGTAAAAAGATGATCGCGCTCATGGTCAGGCACAGAAAGATCACGATATTACCACGTCTGGATTGATTTCTCATGGCATGACCTGCCCGGCCTCTTGCCCTCCGCTGATATCAGCCAGCTGCTGCAGCAGTAACCGGCCGTCATCAAGAACCAGGCTGGCTAATTCGAACATCATTTGTGGTGATGTCTGCAGTTTAGTAGTCCATAGCTCACCTTCTGATAAAATCTCAGTCTGGTATAAGCTGGATCCGGAGACAGCCTGAATCGCAGCCGCCACCTCCAGACTGGCAGCGTGCCAGACTTCCTGGTAAAGAGCAGGCGCAGCCAAAAGCAAACTCAGGCTGCAGCTGATGACACACGGCATGATCGATGCCGCTTCCAATGAAAATGCCATAAAAAACACCTCCCGCTCAATAGTAAACGGAAGGTGTCAGGTTGTGTTCAGCTATCGTTCGACAAAATCTGTCAATGCGGTAAAACTTTCGACAAGAACTCGCGGGTTCTGGCCTGTTGCGGATTGTTGAAAAGTTGTTGAGGAGAAGCCTCTTCCAGAATGTGGCCTTCATCCATAAACATGACCCGGCTGGCAACTTTCCGGGCAAATCCCATTTCATGCGTGACAACCAGCATGGTCATGCCATCGTCAGCCAGCTCTTGCATAACATCGAGAACTTCACCGATCATCTCAGGGTCGAGTGCCGATGTCGGCTCATCAAACAGCATGATACGCGGATTCATGGCCAGCGCCCTGGCAATCGCAA
>DMJC01000131.1 GCA_003451915.1 Clostridiales bacterium | reverse complement strand
GGTCACCAAAACGTCAATGCTGATGACTTTGACTTTCAGCGCCTGAAAGGCCTGGATCGCGATCGGGATAATTCCCAGGACCGAGGCGATCGCCCAGGACCAGAACGCGATCTCTTCGTTATGAAAACCCAGTTCACTGACGAAACCGATGATGATCAAAACCGCACTGATCCAGGTGATGTTATTCTTTTGACCTAAAATAAATCTTTGCAAAGTAATTCACCCTCTTTTGGTGCTGAATTATGCGTTGGCTGCTTTGTCCAGCTCAGCCAGCATGTTGTAGACAGCCTCATAGCTTTCACAGACATCGCCAGGGACTTCATAATTGTTGGTGATTTCGCGCAGTCTGGCAAATTCACTGTTCAGATCAGGTGTTTCGAATTCAGCTGTCTTGACTTTGTCATTGATTTCGTTAAATACGGCGCGGACATCATGGAACTCCGGATGATGACCGCCATGTACCCGGTCAACGACCGGCACGTATTGCTCCAACGTTTTTAAATACTTTTTCTTTGCCTGCTTGAATGTTAGTGATTCTGACATGATTTTATCCTCAACTTTCATAATTATTGTGTTCTGGTCCCATCGTAGCATAAATATCAGAATAAAAATGTGATTTGAATCAAGGTGGCAACACAGATATCCTTGACAATTTCGGACTAACGTGATAGTCTAAAATCAAACTATTCGAATAGTCCGAGGTGTGATCATGGATAAGATCAAGTTGTTTGACGGTGAACTGAAGCTGATGGAACTGCTCTGGAGCCATGAAGGCTCAACAGCCAAACATCTCTCCCTGCTGGCTCAGGAGAAAATCGGCTGGAACAAGAATACGACCTATACGGTCATCAAAAAACTGGTGGAAAAAGGTGTGATCAAACGGAGCGAACCAGGTTTTGTCTGTCACAGTCTGATTGACCGTGAAAAAGCCGGACGTGATGAAGCACTTGAGGTTGCACGGTCATACTTTGGCGGATCATTAAAAGCGCTCTTTTCATCTTTCATAGGAGACGAAAAGCTCACGCCTGAAGAAGCTGCCGAATTACGCCAGCTGATCGACAAACACGGCAAGGGGTGACTGCTATGACGGACAGCATCTTTTATTTTGTGCTAAACATGAGCGTGGCGGCTTGCTTCGTGATTGTTGTCCTGCTGCTCATCCGGCTGATCAAGCCGCTGCCGCGGCGTTTTGCCTATCCCTTGTGGGCATTGGCTTTTTTCCGGCTCGCCTTTCCTTTCACACTGACTTCGGGCTGGAGTTTTTTCAATCTGACCGGCGGGTTGATCAAAAAATTGATCACCATCGAAACGATCACTCAGGGAACGATTGTCGTTCCCAGGCCAGAAAATTGGGCGGCCATGAATTTCATGGGAGCTGCGGAAACCTATGTGCCCATCGAGTATAAAAGCGAGTCGCTACGTAATATTTTTGTTGTGAGTTCGCTGATTTGGCTGATTGTGGCTGCTGCCGCCATTCTCGTCTGGGTCATTCTTTATCTGCTGACTCGCAGCGAATTGCGAAAAGCTGTTCGCATCCGGGACAACATTTTTTATTCTGATCTGCTTTTGTCACCGGTGATTATCGGCCTGATCCGGCCCAAAATCATCCTGCCGGCTGCACTCGATGTTGACAGCCCGGAAGGCATTATGGTACTGGCTCATGAGTATGTTCATCGCCAGCGGCTGGATAATCTGTGGCGAGTCATTGCTATTCTGACCGCTTGCATCCACTGGTTCAATCCGTTGGTTTGGCTTTCCTTAAAAGCATTTTTCGCCGATATGGAACAGAGTTGTGATGAGGTTGTCCTAAAAAAGGGTGATTATAATACTGAAGAAAGAAAAGCATATGCCAAAACACTTCTGCACTTTGCAGAGGACAAGCGTATTTATCTGTCGACAGCGTTTGGTCAGTCCAATGTCAAAGTCAGAGTCGTGAATGTCTTGAACTACAAACGGCTGACGATCCTCGGCGCGATTCTATCGACACTTTTTTTACTGGCTGTCATCCTGGCGCTGATCACCAATCCGGCTCTAAGGGATTGAAAAGGATGAATCTTTATTACAAACGGTTCTATTTACTATCGCTGGCTGCTTTGCTCATTCTATCGGCTTATCCGCTGATTAACGGAATCAGGATGGCCTTTTTCAGTATCCGGAACGGGGCGGTAGAGCCCGAGCAGTATGCCAGATATGTCGTCCCTTACGCTGCCATGTGCCTGGCTGTTTTATTGTTTGCATGTTTTCAGCCTCTGCTGCTTCGGCTGAAACGCCGTGCCCTGCCAATCAGCCTGATTGGCACTTACGGCATTTTTATCGCCATTGAACAGTTTTATGAAAGGATCCAGATTCACACCACCGGCATGGCTTTGGTCGACACTGCAACACTGACGGCCGATCCCAATCTTCCGACCGCAACGATCGATATCTGGCAGGCAAGCTTGTGCATCGCTTCACCGTTGACGCTCGGCAGTTCGGTCGCGTACGCTTCGGCTGACCGATATCTTTATGTTATGGGCAGCAACACTTACAAGATTCATTATTACCTGATTTCACTCGTCCTGATCACCATGATCTGTGTGCTGATCGACGGAATCGGCCGTCAGATACGCGAGCACAGCGCTGACCGGCAAAAGCCGCTGATCATGCAGGGAGTGGCCACAGCAGCATTGTTATCGCTTTGTATTTTTGCCAACACGACCGCCTTTTTTCGCCAGGCTGGCGGAATCCAGACACCTTTGGCATCAATCCTCACCAGTCTGTTCTTTGTTATTCTGGGAACTGCAGCCGGGATCTATGCCGGCAGCTTCTTCCTCAAAAAATCCAGTAAAACCGGCCTTGTAATGCCCATAGCGGTCTCTCTGCAGGCAGTCGTTTTGATGTATATCGCTGAAATCGCCATGATGAGCGGCGGCCTTTACCGTTTCGGAACCAGCTGGTTCTTTAAAGGGTTGTCGACTATCTCACTGGCACCAGTCGACTTGTTCATCATCCTGCTCACCGGGGCGGTCACCGGGCTGTTTCTTAAGTTTGCCCGCAGTAAAACGAGCTGGCCCGGCAAGAAAACAGCTGTATTTACCGCAGCAGCCTGTGCGATGATTGCTGTGATCGGGGTTTCATTGTCAGCGATGCCGGTTCAGAGCGCCAATGCCTTGGATAATGACCTCATGGGTACATACCATTTCGATGAATGCCTCTATATGCATCCTCTCAGCTCTTTTTTACCTGTCAAAGGCATGATGCCCTATGAATATCGCTTTGGTGAGAACAGCTTCGAGATTTCCGATCAAGATACAGGAAAATCAGAAAAATTTGCCGGCCAATATCTGAAAACACCTGTGCCAGCAAATGAGTTCCAGGATAAAATTGACTTGCCTACATCCTTGCAAACTGATTTGTCAATCTACAAAGAGCGCTGGCTGCGCGGCGTATTTACCGGCGACGGACAACAATACGGCTTATATCAGATGGATGATGAACTCTGGCTGGTTTATATCAGGGCCGATAGAATCTGGAGCATTTATCGGTTACAATAAGTGCAGAGGACTTCATTATGAAACTGATCGATGTTCACAGCCATATCGCACCGCCCAGTTATCTGGAAAACCTCGAACGGTATGCAGCAGGCAGCCAGGAACCGGCTATCGTCCGCAAGAACGGCATGACGATCAAACTTTATGATCAAGGCAACTACCAGATGCCGATGAATGAGCAACTGTTCAGTCCGGAAACCATTCTCGGCCAGATGGATAAAATCGGTGTCCAGATGAACCTGATCAGTGGTGTTCCGGACCCCGGCGTGCTGCCAGCCGAGCGCCAGCTAGAAGCTTGCATTGATCTCAATAATTGTGTTGCCGAAATCGTCAGAGCCCACACCGGACGATTTCGCGCGATTGGTGTTTTACCCTGGGCCTGCCCGGCAGATGCTGCCCAAGAAGCCGCAAGAATTAAACCTTTGGGTTTTATTGGGGTCATGCTTTACAGTCACAGCGGTCCCTTGCTGGTAGACAATCAGCTGATGGGCTCAACTTACCAGGTCTGTCAGGATCTCGGCCTGCCCTTATACCTGCATCCCGATATTCCGCTCTGGTACAGCCACATCAACGACTATAACATAGTCAGCAATGTCGGCCTGGTCATTGACAACAGTCTGGCACTGCTGCGGTTATTCAAGTCGGGAGTTTTTGACCGGTATCCCGGGCTCAAGCTCATCATGCCGCACGCCGGCGGTGTCCTGCCCTATCTGGATGGCCGGCTTTCTTATACGCCAAACGCCTTCCGCCGGTTTGTGCCGGAAAACCAGAAGGTCCTGTCTGATTATATGCGTCATGAAAATATCTGGTACGACCTGTCCAATCCGTCTGTCCCGGTTTTGAAAATGGCACGCGAATATCTGGGAACAGAAC
>DMJC01000298.1 GCA_003451915.1 Clostridiales bacterium | reverse complement strand
GATTTATTTAACGAAAAGCCCTGCGGCCTGTGCCTTTTGACAAATAAGATCGCCAGAGCAGAGAAACTGACCGATTGCCTGTCAGCATCTGGCGATGTATGATGTAAATGAATTGTGAGGCATGCTGGATGACCGCTTTGATGAACCGCAAGTTGATCTTATTTTTGCCGGTGGCTTTGTTGATAGCTGCTATGATTTCTCTGCCAGCCTGCACAATAGTGAACGAAACAGTTTCAGGATCTGCAAACGCTGTTATATCAGATCTGACATCAACAAGCAGTGGTCCTTTGATATCGGAAACCGAATCTGATGCAACGACCGTTCAGTAAGCCGAAACAACCCAGGACATCGCACCGGCTCTGTCACCGGCGCCGGCAGCTGACCGCACGGCAGAAAATATTTATCAGGCATTTCCCAAATTCACCCCCGTCAATTATGATTCACCAGCCTTGTTGCCGCAAACCGAAGATATGGGGCAGGACTACATCGGCAAAATCACATTTATCTGTGATTCGCCAACCTATTGGCTGTGGCCGAAGGGGCTGCTCAGCGGCGGCAAGAACAGCAAACAGATCTGGACTGGACCGGGCGGAACGATGACCTTGGCTTATCAGCGCACCTATTGGATTCTGGATCCTTATGACAACAAGGAACGGCCGGTCCGGTCGGTGGTTGAGCGGCACAAACCGGAAGTCCTGATCATCGCCCTGGGTATCAATGGCGTTTCTTTTATGAAAGAAGATTATTTTGTCGCTGAATATACCGATCTGGTGACGGATATCCAAGCCATCAGCCCGGATACTGTCATTTTACTTCAGTCGATTTATCCGATCACCCGGCAATACAGGAACTGGGGCAGTATTACCAACGTCACCATTACGCGGGCGAACAACTGGATCCTTCAGATCGCTGAGGACACCGGCTGCAAATATCTGGACACGATATCCGTCCTGCTCGCTGAAAATGGCGAGGCGAAAACTGAACTGATGATGAAAGACGGCCTGCATCCTAATACCGAGGGGCTCAAGCTGATCCTGAATTATATTCGCACTCATGGTTATCGAGGGAAACCGATTCGACCTGTCAGCCACCCATCTGTTTATTGACTCAATTTTTCAGTTTATAGGCCAGATCAGCCAGGAACAGGTCCTTCTTGAGGCTGTCAATATTGGTCTCGGCTGTAATATGCACAACTTCGACGCCCATGATCTCGGCCCAGTCTTTCAACATATCAGCCGTGGCGGCAAAGGTCAGCACGGCATGGTGCGCACCGCCGGCCAGAATCCAGGCATGAGCGCCGGTCATCAGGTCGGGCATGGGTTTCCACATGACACGGGCTACCGGCAGGTTGGGCATTTCATAAACAGGTTCAACGGCCTCGACATCATGCATGATCAGCCTCATACGACCGCCCATGTCGATCAGGGTGACCATCATGGCACGGCCGGCCGGACCGGCAAAGACCAGGCGGGCCGGGTCGGCTTTACCGCCAATCCCCAGCGGGTGCACTTCAATGCGGGGGCGGCTGCTGGTTAGGGTCGGGCAGACTTCCAGCATGTGAGCCCCCAGAACCAGTTCACGGCCGGGTTCAAGATCGTAAGTATAGTCTTCCATAAAACCGGATCCGCCAGGTAAGCCCTGGGTCATCGCCTTGACGATGTGGGTCATGGCTGATGTTTTCCAGTCGCCCTCGCCGCCGTAGCCATAGCCTTTGGCCAGCAGGTGCTGGGTCGCCAGGCCGGGCAGCTGTTCCATACCGTACAAGTCTTCGAACGTGTTGGAAAATGCGCCGGCACCTTCCTGGTCAAGCATTTTCTGCAGAGCGATTTCAACGCGGGCCTGATAGCGGACAGCCGGGATATTCTCGGTCGCCAGCGTATAGTTTTCCTGATACTCAGCCATCAGAACGTCGATAGCCTGCTCGCTGACCCTGTCGATTTCTTGGACCAGCAAACCGACCGGCCAGGTGTTGACCTGCCAGCCAAGCTTGTGTTGAGCCTCGACCTTGTCACCTTCGGTTACAGCAACTTGCTTCATGTTGTCGCCAAAACGCATGACTTTAAGATTACGGCTGACTGCAACACCGACCGCGCTGCGCATCCAGCTGCCTAGCTGGCGCTGTACGGCAGGCTCCTGCCAGAAGCCGACGACGATTTTGCGCGGCAGGCGCAGGCGGGCGGCGATGAAGCCATGCTCGCGGTCGCCATGTGCGGCCTGGTTGAGATTCATAAAATCCATGTCAATGCCTTCGTTGGGTATGTTGCGGTTGTATTGCGTATGAAAGTGGCAATAAGGTTTCTGCAGCAGATCAAGACCATTGATCCACATTTTGCTTGGGCTGAAGGTATGCATCCAGGTGATGATGCCGGCGCAGTTGTCATCATAATTGGCATCCTTGACCACCTGGGTGATCTCATCAGGCGATTTGACCGTGGCTTTGTAAACCACCCGGCAGGGAATCTCTGCTGATGCGTCAAGCGCAGCCGCCATTTCTGCCGCATGCCGGCTGACAATCTCGAGGACTTCAGGTCCATAAAGATGCTGTGAACCGACCACAAACCAAAAATCATATTGTTTCAAATTTTTCATAATATTTTCTCCTCGTATAATATCTGTATTTATTTTTTTAGAAAACACAAACTTGTCCGTACATCTTTGAATACAGTATACCCTTTCAGGGTTCGATTAACAAGCCTAATGATCAGATCACGTGCTTTCTTTTTCGCTGATTTCCCAATTTAGAATCTGCGGGGTCTGCTGCTGTCCCTGAATCAGGCTGAGCAGTTTTGTGGCGGCAAGTCGGCCGATCGTTTCTTTACTTAAGGATAGGCTGGTGATGCGCGGCGTGGTCATATTGCTGAAGATGCTGTCATCAAAGCTGATCACCGCCAATTCTGCAGGTATGCTGACGCCCTGGCTGCGAGCCTGGCTGATGACCTGTACGGCAACTTCGTCGTTGTAACAAACCACCGCATCACAGCCGGCCAGCGTGTTCTCCAGATTGGAACGGATCAGGGTGTCCCTTGTTTCAGTCGTGAACCAAAGCACATGATCGTCAATGACCGGCAGATTAGCTTGACGCAAGGCCCCGGTATAACCGGCATAGCGCCGGTGTCCCTGGATATCGTCGCTTTTGAAAATTCCGGCTATCCGTCGTCTGCCCTTGTCCAGGAGGAATACTGTCGCCATAATGCCGCCAGACCGATCATCCGCAACAACATAAACTGCCGGGCGAAAATCAGGATAATAACCATTGATAAAAACCATCGGTATACCTTCGGCCTGCAGCTTGCGGAATAAATCGATGTTGGGATTTGGCAATGCCGTTTTCGTCCCTTCGATAATGATGCCATCAACAGCATTGTTGATCAGCCCCTCGAGAATCGTTCTTTCCTGATCGACGCGGTTATGCGTGGCTGCCAAAGTCGGCGCCCAGCCCTGCCGGGCCAGCGCCTGTTCGATGCCGCGCAGGATATCCGGGAAAATATACTCACCGATGTAGGTGGTGATCACAGCAATGTGGCTGGTCGCTTCCCGCTTTTGCCGGCTGATGACCACAGAACCGCTGCCGCGGTGCTTGCGGATCAAGCCGTCCTTTTCCAGAACGCTTAAAGCCTGGCGAACGGTCTGACGGCTGAGTGACTCCCCTGTTGTCAGTTCATTTTCAGACGGGAGCTTGTCACCTGGTTTAAAAACACCATTCATGATCTGTTCACGCAGTTTACCGGCAAGTTGTTCGTATTTCAACATATTCATCTTTCCTTAATGCAATACAAGTTAAGACCAGTATAACATACAAGTTGTCAAACACTAAAGTCTCTCATTCCAAAATGCTTAATCAAATATGAAATGGTGACCTGCAAGTTTGCATCATCATCCTTGTTGCCTGCATGCCATCATCTCTGCTATAGTAAAGCATAATGAAACCGCAGGCCTTGGCGCCTGCATACAATGGAGGATTGCTATGCCGAGACGCGATGATATCCACAAGATCCTGATTATCGGTTCCGGTCCGATAGTGATCGGCCAGGCCTGCGAGTTCGATTATTCTGGTACACAAGCTTGCAAAGCCCTGCGTAAACTTGGTTATAAGATTGTTCTGGTCAATTCCAATCCGGCGACGATCATGACCGATCC
>DMJC01000232.1 GCA_003451915.1 Clostridiales bacterium | reverse complement strand
CTGCGTGACTCACTCGATGAGATTCTCGCAGTCAAGTATCCGACTGACCTGATCATCGACTCAGTCGAGTGCAAACTCTTTGGCATCGGTGTCGAAAGCTACACCGTCGGTTCGCACGAATTTTACATGGGCTATCTGGCTCACGCCCGCGCCAACGGCAATGAAAATCTGTTGCTGACCCTCGACATGGGCCATTTCCACCCGACCGAAACCATCGCTGACAAAATCTCTTCGCTGCTGCTTTTCACACCGAAACTGCTGATCCATGTCACTCGCGGCATCAAGTGGGACAGCGACTTTGTCGTTATTTCCGATGAAAGCGTCCAGGATGTCATGCGTGAAATCAAGCGTGCCGACGCTTTTGACCGTGTCTATCTGGCCACCGACTATTTCGATGGCAGCATCAACCGCATCGGCGCCTGGGTGATCGGCGTCCGCGCAACCCAGAAAGCAATCCTGGCCGCGCTGCTTGAACCGACTGCGCTGCTCAAGGCTGCTGAAAACAAGGGCCGTTTCACCGAACGCCTGGCCTTGATGGAAGAGTCACGCACTTTGCCGTTCGCAGCTGTCTGGAATCAGTTCTGCCTGAACGGAGATGTTCCGGCTGGCAGTGATTACATGGCTGAAATTGATGCGTACGAAGCTAACGTTCTGTCCAGGAGGTAAGCTATGTCTGCAAATGAATTTATAACCTGCAATCAGTCTCGCTTGTCCGAGTACACCCGCATGTCCCGGACAGCGGGCAGCCGTTCCGATTATGTTCAAGGCGGCGGCGGCAACACCTCGGTCAAGTTTGACGCCCAACTGATGGCCATTAAAGCTTCTGGCTATCGACTCGACCAGATCGCCCCCGACCAGGCCTACGCTGTGCTTGATTTCGCAGCCATACGCAAATTTTATGAAAACACAGACCCGGCGACGCTGGCTGATGTTGAAGCAGCCGGTTCTGCCCAGGCCAAAGCGGCGACGCTGCCGGTCGAAGGACTGCCTGCCTTGCGCCCGTCGGTTGAGGCTGGTTTTCATTCACTTCTCGACACCTTTGTCCTGCATACCCATCCGATTTATGCCAATCTGGCTACCTGTTCAACTGAAGGCGCTGCTATTGCCGGGCAAGCTCTGGCTGACATCGGAGCGGGCTTCACGTTTGTGCCTTACATTAATCCCGGCGCACAACTGACTTTTTCCATCGGGCAGGCTCGCCGTAATGCCATTCAGCCTGACGGCACCCTGCCGGCGATCATTTTCATGCAGAATCACGGCTTGATTGTTACCGGACCGGATGCCGACACCTGTCTTGCTTTACATGATGAGGTGAATCAGCGCATCGCGGCAGCATTTGGTGTCAGCAGTGAAGACTGGCCGAATCCAGCCTTGGCTGAAAGCCAGCCGATGCCTGGTTTTATGTCAGCTACCCGTTGGCTTCGGGAGAAATTGTTGAAGACGGACTGGCAACTGGAAGACTTTACGACTAAAGCGTTATATCCTGACCAGCTGGTCTTTTTGAGCGGCCAGGTTGCTGTCGCGAATAAGGGCAGCCTTGAGCAAGCCCTGTCTTCCGGGCTTATGCTCAATGACAAATGCACCGTTTTCCGTGAGACAGGCGAGGTCTTCTACCAGTGTGCCCGCACTGAAGCTCAGACCATAGAAGAAACGCTCTGCGCTATTTTATTTATCACCGGTACAATTCGGCAAGCTAACCGCACAGTGGTCACGATGAATGAAGCCGGCAAAGATTTTATCAGCAACTGGGAGAGCGAAAAATACCGTAAAAGCATTGCTGCTAAATAAACTTGAGGAGGATACGCACATGTCTGATATCCGGCAAGTTCTGGCATTCGATTTCGGCGCATCCAGCGGTCGCGCCATGCTTGGCCGTTTTGATGGCCAGCGGATCGAACTGGAGGAAGTCCACCGTTTTAACAATGATCCGGTCCAGGTCGGTGACACCCTTTATTGGGATATTCTGCGTCTTTTTCATGAGGTTAAGCAGGGCCTGACAAAAGCCAAGGCCTTCGGTCCGATTGCCAGTCTCGGTGTTGACACCTGGGGTGTCGACTTTGGTCTAATCGACAGCGAGGGGCGACTCCTGGAAAATCCTGTCCATTATCGTGATGCCAGAACTTATGGCGTTATGGACCAGGTTTTCAGCATCGTACCCAAAGAAGAGGTATACCGGCGAAATGGCATCCAGTTTATGCATTTTAATACCCTTTTTCAATTGTATGCGCTGCAGACTAAACGTCCTGACCTTTTGGCCCGTGCCGATCGACTGCTATTGATGCCGGACCTGATTCTCTATTTGCTGACCGGTGTCCGACAGTCTGAAAGAACCATGGCTTCGACCGGCGCCTTGCTGGATGCCAGCACAGGCGAATGGGATCTTGACCTGCTCCGGCAACTTGATTTGCCGACCAATATCCTCTGTCCGCTGGTCGATGCCGGCACTTTATCTGGTGCCATTTCAGCACAGATCTGTGATGAACTTGGCATTCAGCCGATTCCGGTGATTACCGTCGCTGAACACGACACCGGCTCAGCAGTCGTTTCTGTTCCGGCAGCCGGCGAGGATTTTGTTTATATCAGCTCGGGTACCTGGTCGTTAATGGGCATTGAGAGTCAAACACCCCTGATTAATGAAAAAACTTTTGGTTATAACTTCACGAATGAAGGCGGTTATGGCCGGACCACCCGCTTCCTGAAGAACATCATGGGCCTCTGGCTGATTCAGGAATCACGACGTCAGTGGATCCGCGAGGGCGGCAATCCCAGTTATGCCGACCTTGAACGCGAAGCGTTGGCCAGCCGTCCCTTTGCCTGTTTTATTGATCCGGATGATCCCATCCTCGGCTCTCCGGGTGACATGCCTGGCCGCATCCGTGAGCTTTGCCGCAAGTCTGGCCAATACGTTCCGGCCACGCGCGGCGAAATTGTCCGCTGTATCTATGAAAGCCTGGCTCTCAAATACCGGGTTACAAAAGATCAGATTGAAGAAATCAGCGGGAAAAGTTATCCGAAATTACACGTCGTCGGCGGCGGCACGAAAGATGGCCTGCTGTCGCAATTCACCGCCAACGCTACCGGCAGCGAAGTCATCGCTGGTCCGATCGAGGGAACAGCTCTAGGGAACATTGCCGTCCAGCTGATGGCAACCGGCGCAATCGGATCCCTGGCCGAAGCCCGCCAGATCATCGCCGCATCAACAGATCTCAAACATTACCTGCCACAGGACCAGGACGCCTGGAACGCAGCGTTGGCAAGATATCGGAAAATCATCTGAATTCGATTTCGCTAGAATTACCCAGGCTGTATAGTATGCCATTCGCTCAAACAGGTCCTCGCTGCTTCGCAGCTGCGGAACTCGCTCGGTGGCATACTATACAGCCTGGTTATTTTCAGCTAAGCCGAATTCAGATGATTTTCTAAGGTAAAGTCCTATCGTTACCTGAGGCCATCTGGCATTGTCTCCGCTGCCGGGTCCTCGGACTTCGTCCTGCGGAGGTCAGATGCGACAAGCCAGATGACAAGTTCATTTCCCTCTGTCGTTACCTGAGGACATACACTATGCCCCTTTTTATGTTAAAATAAAGTCTGCCGGCGGGGGGCCACCGGCAGACTTCTTTGAGGGGCTATGAACCAGGGGTTCGTCGTGTAAGGTTATACGGGTGTCATGCAGCAGGAGAAGATTATGAAGCTTGAGGGAAAGACGTTTCACGCCAATATCGTTCTTCAGCAGGGTCTGGTCGAAAGGCCTGACTCGGGCGGTAAATTTGTCCCGCAACTTGAAAAGCTGCTGATCGACCTTTGTCATCAGATGGAGATTCCGATACCCCTGTGGCTGGAAAAAAACACGCATGAATTTGCCCGTTTTCACCAAACCATCTTTTTTGCAGAACAGTTCACAGAAACGATCCGATTTGACCGTTTTCAGATCCGCTGGATCGGCTGACAGGAGGGATTATGACCACTGGCAACTGGCAAGACCGCTTACCGCCGGCAAACAGTTTTAAACTCAAGGACCATTACAGCATCCAGGAATTCATTGATATTATGGCCTTTTTACGCAGCGATCAGGGTTGCCCCTGGGACAAAGTCCAGACCCACACAAGTCTCCGGAAAAACCTGATCGAAGAGGCTTACGAAGCCATCGACGCTATTGACAGCGGTGACCCGGACCGTCTTTGCGACGAGCTTGGCGATGTCCTGATGCAGGTCGTTCTACATGCGCAACTGGCGATGGAAGACGGCAAATTTAATTTTGACGATGTGGTCACAACGATCAGCCGCAAGATGATATCCCGCCACACCCATATTTTTGGCGACGATCATGCGGAAACCCCTGACCAGGTTATCAATACATGGGAAAAGAATAAATTAAAAGAAAAAGGATTTCAGAACCAGTCACAGGTTCTGGCTGATGTGCCACTATCACTGCCAGCATTGCAACGCAGTTATAAGGTTCAGCAAAAAGCCTCGCAGGTTGGCTTTGACTGGGATGACGCCAGCGGGCCGCGTGATAAAATCAGTGAAGAGTTAATGGAAATTGAACTTGAACTGCACACAACTCATCAAGCTGTTCAAGACGGTCTTTTAACACCGGAGAATGCTGATTTGCAGGTTGCTGCTGAAATGGGCGATTTACTTTTTGCTGTCGTCAACTATGCCCGCCATCTGAAAGTGCAGCCGGAAATGGCACTCAATAAAACAACAGACAAGTTCATCCGACGTTTTGCCCGGGTCGAGGAGATGGCCAGCCTGCATGGCCAGACACTTGAAGACATGGACCTGGCTGCGATGGATCTGCTCTGGGAACAAGTCAAATTGGAAGAAAAAAGAGGTGTTCAGGCATGAGACTGGATAAGTATTTAAAAGTATCCCGGGTCATCAAACGAAGGACGATAGCCAATGAAGTCTGCGATGCCGGCCGAGTCTCCATCAACGGGCGACCCGCCAAGCCGAGCACCGAAGTCAAACCGGGCGATATTCTGGAAATCGCCTTCGGTTCCGGCAAATCGCGGATCAAGGTGCTGGCGGTCAAAGAAACCGTTCGCAAGGACGAGGCGGCTGAACTTTATGAGATTATGGAATCTGGCGACGCATTGAAACCCTAACAGTAAAATTATTACAGCCTGATTACATCAGCGTTAAATGACATAAGATGCAAGTAAAAAATATCTGACAATGGCTTGAGGAAGACCGTCGATCATCTTAAAATAATAATCAGCTATTCGTTTTGCCTAAGGAGGACTGTCAATGGCAACCCGATCCCGGTCGGAAACCGATACGTTCAGACCCATTGCCCGCCCTGTTGCTCACCATACTGGCGGCAAAGGCATCATTATGCGTATTACCATCGGCCTGGTCCTGGTTGTCGCGGTCGCCTCGGCTGTTGCGATATATTTCAAACAAGAAGAGCAGATGGCCCGTTTGCTTGCCAACCGCATCACCCTGGCCAGCCAGCTGGCAGACGCGCAAGCTCGAAAAGCTGAATTAGAAGAGTTACAAAACATGGTGGACAGTGATGAATATATTGAACGAATTGCCCGCGAACAGCTGGGCATGGTTCGACCCAACGAGATAATTTTCGAAGACTGATATTTCAAGTGATTAGATTTCCCGTCGACCTTCCATGGCTTTGGCCAAGGTTATTTCATCGGCATATTCGAGGTCGCCACCCATCGGAATGCCATGCGCAATGCGGGTGGTCCGGATGCCGGCTGGTTTGAGCAGCCGAGCTATATAAAGTGCAGTTGCTTCGCCTTCAACGGTTGGATTAGTCGCCAGAATGACTTCGTTGACTTCTGAGTCGTTGCGCAAGCGAGCTAATAATTCCCGTAATTTAATCTGATCGGGACCAATATTTTGCATCGGCGAGATAGCGCCATGCAAAACATGATAAAGGCCGCGATATTCATGAATGCGCTCCATTGCCGCTACATCGCGCGGATTTTCCACCACACAGATCTGTGTCCGGTCGCGGGCCGGTGAAGAACAGATGTCACAAGGGTCCTGGTCAGTCAGGTTGCAGCATTGCGAGCAAGTCCTGGTCGTGCGGCGCGCATCAAGAATAGCCTGAGCCAGGGCTGCGACCTTGTCCTCAGGTTGGGCCAGCAAGTAAAAAGCCAGCCTTTGTGCTGATTTGCCGCCGATGCCGGGCAGTTTGCCCAGCTCGGCAATCAGTCTGGCGATGGAAGGGGAGTACCGGGCCATTTAGAAGCCCGTCGGCAGTCCGCGGCCACCGGAAACTTTGGCCATACGCTCTTCGGATGCGGCTTCGAGCTTGGCAAAAGCGTCATTGACAGCAACCAGGATCAGATCCTGCAGCATTTCAACATCTTCCGGGTCGACAACACCTTGTTCAATCGTCAGTTCTGTCAACTGATGCTTACCGTTGACAGTGACCTTGACAGCACCGCCGCCTGAAGTTGCTTCAACAGTCATTGCAGCGATCTCCTCCTGGGCTTTTTCAACATCACGCTGCATGCGCTGAGCCTGCTGCAACAACTGGTTCATGTTACCGCCCATGCCACCCATGCCACCCATG
>DMJC01000161.1 GCA_003451915.1 Clostridiales bacterium | reverse complement strand
CGCTAATGCAAAAGAACGGGATGAAATTGAAGAACTCCGTAGTAAATTGCGTGAATGGTCAGGGAGTATTAATTCGTTTGTCGGATCTCGTTCTAGTAGCATCAGACAAAAAATTACCGATGAACAGAATAAACTTCATGAGCTCAACAGGCAGGGAATTCCTTTATGGATCAATTATGCCTTTGAGACAAATCCATTAGTGAACCAATTAGAAAAACAGCGTAGTAATCGAGTTCTATCGTATCAGAATACGCTGGATGACATGCGAAAACTCCGCGAAACATCCATACGGTCATTGCAAGATACGTCTGGAAGTAGTGTGGACATTTTGTTAAAACTCTACAATTTAATGCGGGATTTATCGGATAAAAGCGAACGTTTAGATCGAAAACTTGGAAGCCTGCGGGACGAACAGGAAGATATGAGTGCCTGGAGAGAAGTAGCAAAAGTGGCTTCCGAAGTTGACTCGAAGAGCAGATCAATTAATCAAACCTATGACTACAAAGAGTTTTTTGACCTAGCTGATCAACTTTGGAAAGTATTGCAGAATGAATTTGAAACTGATCCATTATCAATTTTTTCAAAACATCAGAAACAAAGCCTTTGTGGCCGTTGGAACCATCGTCGGTGGTGATGAACAGCCGGTTGCTGGCCGCGCGCATTTCATCTTCAAGAATGATCAGATCCTGATTGCGGAATCCGGCGATGATATCAACCTCGGCACCCATCTGGTGCAGTTTTTTAGCTTGCGGGTAAGCAATGGCTGAACCCAGGCCGCCACCGATGACTGCAACTTTATGATAGCCTGCCAAATGAGACGCAACACCGAGCGGTCCGACGAAATCGAGGATCATGTCGCCCTCGTTCAACTCACTCATCAGTTGAGTTGTTTTGCCGACAATCTGATAAATTATCGTGACGGTGCCAGCTTCGCGGTCAAAATCCGCTACGGTCAGCGGGATCCTTTCTCCGTCCTCATTAACACGAAGGATGATGAATTGCCCGGGCTCTGCCTTACGGGCAATTGCCGGTGCATCGATGTCCATCAGGACAACAGCCGGATTCAGGACTCTTTTTTTCACAATCTTGAACACGCGATACCCTCCATTGGATAATAGTCACGGATGAAAATAAAACATAGTGCTTATTATAGAGAATCACCAGAAATTTGCAAGTAAAAAAGCCAGCCTTGCAATTTGGCTGGCTTTTTTATCATATTTCGTGAATAAAATACTTGGGATCAGTGTGGTTCGGGTCAGAGTGCCCGAATCGCCAGGAAGATAAAGTTCAGCAGGAACAAGATTGAAGCGCCATAGATGATCGGATGAACTTCTTTGGCTTTTTTGGTGAAGATTTTAACGATGCAGAACGTGATGAAGCCGGCTGCGATACCATAAGAGATATTGTAAGCCAGTGCCATGACAACAACCGTGAAGAAGGCGGGAATCGCATCTGTGAGATCGCCCCAGTTGACTTTGGCAAACGAGCTGGCCATCATGATGCCGACAACGATCAGGGCCGGTGATGTGGCTGCAGCGGGTACGATGCCAACGATCGAAGCAAAGGGCAGGCAGAGCAGGAAAAGAATCGCGACGACGACCGAGGTCAGGCCGGTGCGGCCGCCAGCTTCGATGCCGGCTGCGCTCTCAACATAGGTCGTGGTGTTGGATGTGCCGAGCAGAGCGCCGATGGATGTTGCTGTAGAATCAGCAAAGAGCGCCTTGTCCATGCGGGATTTGAAGCCGGTGCTGCCTTCAAGCGCAGCTTCGTCATCATCATCAAAGATGCCGGTTTTACGGCCGGTCCCGATGAAGGTGCCGATGGTGTCAAATGTGTCGGAGAGGCTGAAGGCGATGATGGTGATGATAACCAGCGGAATACGGCCGGCATCAGCAAAAAGGGTGGCAAAGCCCAGGCCGCTGTTGCCGGCGGCACTGAAGGGCGATCCGAACTGACCCAGGAAAACTTCCTTGATCTGGCCGACTGCGGAAAAATTGATCAGACCGCCTTCGGGCAGCATGGTGACGCCCATCGGGATGCCGATCAGGGTTGTCAGGATGATGCCGATCAGGATACTGCCTTTGATTTTCAAAACGAGCAGGATAATGGTTATGACCAGGCCGATTAAGGCAAGCAATGCAGCTTTGTCAGTGAAATTGACCAGACCGGGGACAATCGCGCCGGTTGAAATAACTGTGCCGTTATCCAACTGAATATAGTTTGGCGGATCCAGCGTGTATTTGAGAAATTTGGCATCCATGAAGCCGATATAGGCGATGAACAGGCCAATACCGCCTGCGATCGCGTGTTGCAGGTTGGCCGGGATGGATTTGATGATTGATTTGCGGATTTTGGTCACGGTGATCAGGATGTTGACGATACCGCAAATGAAAACGATCGCCAGTGCTTCCTGCCAGGCAAAACCTAGTGCAAAACAGACCGTGAATGTAAAAAAGGCGTTAAGTCCCATACCGGGGGCGGTGGCATAAGGTACATTGGCAACTAAACCCATGACCAGTGTGCCGATGGCGGCAGCCAGTGCTGTGGCTACGAAAACGCCGCCTTTGTCCATGCCTGTCAGGCCGAGGATACTGGGGTTGACAAAAATGATATAAGCCATCGTAAAGAATGTCGTCAACCCTGCGATCAGTTCAGTTCGGAAATTGGATCCTTTCTCTTTGAGCTTGAAAAAATTGTCCATGGAATTCCCCTCTCCTAAAATAAATAGATCGGTCGTTATCCCGTCAAAAAGCTGATATTTACAACATGACGAGTGACCGCCGTTTTTAGTTTATCAATATCTTGACCAATTTCAAGTGCGTAACGACCGATACCGATGCTTTTCTACAATATGCGAAAATTAGATTATAATATTTGTATATTTTATAATCGAGAGGAGTACCATCCATGAACGAGAAATTACTCAAAGCCTTTAGTGAACAGATCAATAAGGAATATTACTCTGCTTTTCTCTATCTGGCCATGTCCAACTGGCTGAATGACAATGGCTTGCCGGGTGCAGCCAAATGGACCTATGTCCAGTATCAGGAAGAATTGGTCCACGCCCAGAATCTCTTCCATTATCTGCAATACAGGGATGTGCCGGCTACTTTCAAAGCCATCGCCGATCCCAGCGGCAACTGGGAAAATGAACTGGCGGTCTTCAAAAACGTGCTGGCCCACGAAAAGCTGGTTACCGAGTCGATCGGCAATCTGGCTACCCTGGCAATGAAAGCAAACGATCATGCTGCCTACAATTTCCTGCAATGGTATATTTCCGAACAGGTCGAAGACGAGAGCAACGCCACCAATATTATTCAGAAACTACAGATTGCCGGTGATAACGGGGGCGCTCTGCTGACCATTGACACAGAACTGGGTACGAGAGTATTCACTGCACCGACTGTGCCCGGCTTACCTGTAGGAGTCTGATCGGATAAGGGATAACGGATAACGGATAAGGGATAGTTTTATTTTTGAGCTTAGTCCCTCCTAGTGCCTTGTGTCGGGTAACACATGAAAAGTTACTTGACATTGGTCTGGGAGGGTTTTTTTATTTCATACTGCTTTTAATAAACAAAAATGATATTTGTCTTGAATATTAATAATCATTATGTTATATTGTTTATGAATATGATAAACGAGGTGATTATGTGTTAAATATTGACAATAGTACTGTTGATGATCTTAAGCGGGGTTGGCAGTTTGATGCTGAGCGTGGTGTTTATCAATGTCTTTATTGTTCGGCAAGTTTTGAAAAAGGACTGGTTTATCCTTTGGGGCAGCAGTTTTGCACAGCCGATCGCGCGATCCTGCAACACGTCACTGACAAACATGGTTCATCTTTCGAGCAACTGCTCCGATTGGACAAGCGTTTTATCGGTTTGACTGAAACGCAAAAGGCATTGCTGCGCATGATGTATGATGGCAAAAGCAATCTGGAAATTGCCCAGGCAACAGGAAATGCGGCTTCGACAATCCGGGCTCAACGATTTTTATTCAGAGAGAAGGCGCGTCAGGCACGCCTGATGCTGGCAATGGCTGAGTTGCTGGAAGAGCATGAAAAACTCGGCCAGATCCAGACCGACCGTCCGGATGACTCTATTTCACCCATCCATGCTACAGCAGCGCAAATCGATGAGCGCTTCGCCATCACAGCCGCTGACAAAGCCAGTGTGGTCAAAAATTACTGCCTGTCAACTGAACCGCTGGTCATCAAGGCATTGCCTGTCAAGGAAAAACGTAAGCTGGTTCTTCTGGCTATGATTGCCAACCATTTTGCAGAAAGCAGGCAATATTCGGAAAAGGAAGTAAACGAAATCATCCGGCCGATTTTTGCTGACTATGTGACGATACGCCGATATCTGATCGAATATGGCTATCTCGACCGTACGACAAACGGGTCAGCCTATTGGGTCAAGAATGGGTCTGTCGCAAAAGCTGATAATTATTAACATTTTTTTGTTAATTTTTAACATTTTATGGCAAATGACTCTCGACCTGAAAATGATTTCGTGCTAAGCTAACAGATATTCATGTCAATCTATTAGCGAGGTGAATCCTATGATGTCCAAATCAAATCTGGATCAACTGGCGGTCAGCGCGGTACGCGTGCTGGCCATTGAAGGTGTGCAGAAGGCTAAGTCAGGCCACCCGGGCCTGCCGCTCGGCTCAGCGCCGATGGCTTTTGAGCTGTGGTCGAAGCACATGAAGCATAATCCAGCCGACCCGGGCTGGATTAATCGTGACCGGTTCGTGCTCAGCGCGGGTCATGCATCCATGCTGCTATATTCGTTGCTCTATCTCTTTGGTTACGGTCTGACGCTTGATGATCTCAAATCATTCCGTCAATGGGAAAGCCGGACGCCCGGGCATCCCGAGCGGCATGACACACCCGGTGTCGAGATGACCACCGGCCCGTTGGGCCAGGGTGTGGCGACTGCTGTCGGCATGGCCATGGCAGAGGCGCATCTGGCTGCCCGTTTCAACCGTGACGGTTATCCGGTGATTGACCATTATACTTACGTTCTGGCTGGTGACGGCTGCATGATGGAGGGTATCAGCTCTGAAGCCGCTTCGCTGGCCGGTACGCTCGGTCTGGGCAAGCTGATCGTTTTTTATGATGACAACGAAATCTCAATCGAGGGTGATACCGACTGCGCATTCCGCGAAAATGTCGGTTTGCGCCATGAAGCTTACGGCTGGCAGGTCCTCAAGGTTGCTGACGGCAATGACCGTGCAGCGATCAGTGCAGCCATCGAAGCAGCTAAAGCTGACACTTCCCGTCCCTCTCTGATTATTGTGCAGACTCAGATCGCTTTCGGCTCACCGCTCGTCGGTCTGGCCAAGACTCATGGCGAACCGCTTGGAGAAGAGAACGTGGCCAAGACCAAAACTAACCTTGGCTGGCCTTCAGCTGAGGCTTTTGATGTGCCGGACGAACTGCTGAACTACATGAGCGGGCTCAAGGCTGATTTAGGCCAGAGCCAGGCAGCCTGGAATGCAATGCTGGCTCAGTACAAAGTTGCATACCCTGAACTGGCAGCCGAGATGGATGCCTGTTTCAGCCAGGAATTGCCCGATCTCGAAAATGATGATGCTTTCTGGGCCTTTGAAGGTTCCCAGGCCACCCGTGCCACCAGCGGTGTCGTCCTCAATCGTCTGGCTGATCGCCTGCCCAATCTGATTGGCGGCAGTGCCGACCTGGCTCCTTCAACCAAAACCGAACTGTCGAAAAAGGGCTGGATGTGTGCCGGCGACTACAGCGGCAAAAACATCCATTTCGGCGTCCGTGAATTTGCCATGGCAGCCGCTGCCAACGGCCTCGCGCTGCATGGCGGCCTGCGCGCATACTGTGCAACCTTCTTCGTCTTTACAGATTATGCCAAAGCAGCCATGCGCCTGAGCGCAATTATGAAATTGCCTGTGATGTACGTCATGACCCATGACAGCATCGGCGTCGGTGAAGACGGCCCGACTCATGAACCGATCGAGCATCTCGCCGCACTGCGGGCCACTCCCGGTATGACAGTCTATCGTCCGGCTGACGGCAAAGAGACGGCTGCCGGCTATCTTCTGGCACTCAAACGGCAAGGGCCGACCTGTCTGGTTCTCAGCCGCCAGAACAA
>DMJC01000127.1 GCA_003451915.1 Clostridiales bacterium | reverse complement strand
GTGCGCGCATCTGCAAAAACGGCAAGATCGGCGAAGTTGGTGTAAGCCACATGCCGGGTCTCTGGTAAATGGCCGCCAGTCATCAACCGGATGAAATATTCACCGGCATAGGCTTTCTGGAAAACTGACGGCAAAATGGCAGGGTCGACATCGGGTTGCAGATCGGCGTAGACTGTTGCCAGCATACCGCGTTTCATCGGCGCCAGATGAGGGGTAAAAGTAACAGCCAGCGGATCGCTGCTGCCAGCCATGAAACCGGCTTCTTGTTCTATTTCACTGGTGTGGCGGTGGCCAACGACACTATAAGCCTTGAAAGTCGCGTCAGTTTCGCAGAATGAATAAGCCAGGTCAGCTTTCCGGCCAGCTCCGCTGACGCCGGATACAGCATCGATGATAATGCCGGAGGTTCTGATGACCCCGGCTTCAAGCAAGGGTTTCAAGGCAAGCAACGAACAAGTCGGATAACAGCCTGGATTGGCCACCAGACGAGCAGCTGCAATTTTATCCCGGTAAATTTCAGGTAATCCATAAACTGCCTCAGCCAGCAAGTCCGGCCGCGGATGGCTGAGTTTATAGGCCTTTTCATAAATGTTGACATCGCGATATCGAAAATCGCCGCTGTGGTCGAGGACTTTAACTCCGCGTTCCAACAGTTCTGGTACAACGGCCGCTGACACACCATGGGGCAGGGCAGTCACCACAAGATCACAAGCTGCAGCCAGGTCGTCAACATCCAGCCCACTCAGCGGCAGATCGACCAGCCGGGTAAATGATGGATAAATATCAGCAAACCGCTGGCCTGCATAACTCTGAGAAACCAGTCGCGTCATTTCAAAACCGGGATGACTTGCCAGTAAACGAACCAGTTCCACACCGACATAACCGGTCGCACCGACAATGCCAATTCTTTTCTTATTCATCATGATCATCCGCTCCTTTGCGGGTCTGCAGCACGTGCCAGCCTTTTAAATAAATATTAATACATAATAATGCATAAATAATCATTTAGCAAGCATATTGCTGGGAAAATACAGGCTTGCTGCAGAAAATCCATGATTCAATTATACAATGAAATACAAAACATAGCTCATTCAGGCTGAAGAACTGGGTAAAAATGCCGCTTATAGACATATTCCGGCAAAATAGATAAATACTTTCTCGGTATTTTGTCTGGAATGACAGCTTTCCTGATGTTCTTTGACAAATTCCGCTTCAAACATTTGTTGAATTTTGCGACTGTTTATTGAAGCGCAGTCATGGTATATTCATGATGCAAGCCTGAAGTGTTTCAGTACGTATGCATGAGTTTTTGGAGGTTTATTTATGGCAAGTGTTACCCTGAAGAATGTTTACAAAAGATATGAAGGCGGCGTCGTAGCCGTCAGCGATTTCAACATTGACATCGCAGACAAAGAGTTCGTCATCCTCGTTGGACCTTCCGGCTGCGGCAAATCGACCACACTCCGCATGATCGCCGGTCTCGAAGAGATCACCGAAGGCGAAGTTTATATCGGCGACCGCGTCGTGAACGATGTCCAGCCAAAAGACCGCGATATCGCGATGGTTTTCCAGAACTATGCTCTTTATCCACACATGACAGTTTTCGATAACATGGCGTTCGGCTTGAAACTCCGCAAAGTTCCCAAGGATGAAATCAAACGCCGCGTCACCGAATCAGCCCGGATCCTCGAAATCGAGCATCTGCTCGACCGCAAGCCAAAAGCCCTGTCCGGCGGCCAGCGTCAGCGTGTTGCTCTCGGCCGTGCTATCGTCCGCGACCCCAAGGTCTTCCTCATGGACGAGCCGCTCTCCAACCTTGACGCTAAATTGCGTGTCCAGATGCGTGTTGAGATCACCAAACTGCATCAGCGTCTGCAGACCACCTTCATCTATGTTACCCACGACCAGACCGAAGCCATGACCATGGGTACCCGTATCGTCGTCATGAAGGATGGTTTCATCCAGCAGATCGACAACCCGACCAATCTTTACATGCATCCGCTCAACACCTTCGTCGCCGGCTTCATCGGCATGCCGCCGATGAACTTCATCAATGCCCAGCTCGCAGTTAAGAATGACAAGGTCACGATCAGCTTCAATGGCCAGATGATTACGCTTTCCGACAAATACAATATACCCGAAGTCAAAGCATACGACGGCAAAGACATCATCTTCGGCGTCCGTCCGGAGGCTCTCACCGATGACCACCGTCAGGTCTCCGCTCATCCCGAGTCTTGCCTGCCAGCCTTTGTCGATGTCGTTGAAATGCTCGGCGCTGAAACCTATCTGTATGTCACCGTCAATGGCGAACTGACCCTGACCGCCCGCGTTGACCCGACCATCAGCCACTCCAAGTCCGGCGAAGTTTCGACTCTGGTCATTGACGGCAGCCGCGTCCACCTCTTTGACAAAGAGACCGAGAAGGTTATTTTGTCATAACAAGTAACGGATAACGGATAACGGATAAGGGATAACGGATAACGGATAAGGGATAACGGATAAGGGATAACGGATAACAGATTGTGGGAAGGTTTTATGCCGTATTATGATTTGCGCTGCAAGGCTTGCAACAAAGAGTTTAATATTAAAGCTTCTATTCAGGAACGCAGTGACCGATTGATCAGCTGCCCGGACTGTAAGTCCCCTGATTTGGAAACTGTTTATAAAAAAGTGAATATTGTGACCCGACTCAATAAGGATTGTGATGTTTGCCCGAGCAGCATGCCGTCAAGTCACCGATGCAGCGGCGGATGCTGCGGACATTAAGGAACAAGTAACAAGGAACAAG
>DMJC01000062.1 GCA_003451915.1 Clostridiales bacterium | reverse complement strand
TCTATTCAAACTGTAAAAGTCAGGACGGCATGATCTTTGTTTATGCCCGTGATAATGCGATGGCCTTACTGGCTTTACGTTGATAATCGTGTTAGAATCGTATTTGACGATTGCCTTTAAATTGAAACATAATTGTCAGTATCATGTTGTGGAAATGTGATACAATGTTGAAAAAGGTAAACTGCAAAAAAATGCATATCTATTCATCAGAGCTGATTTGACAGCAAGTCAGCGGGAGACAAGCTAGGGGGCAAAAGAGGATGCATGAGATGATCGAACTCAAAACAGAACTGGACAAGCTGATGTCCAGCCTGAGTGGTGTCATGGCAGCGCGCACCGTGCTGAACGCCGACGATGAGATTGTTGAGATTCATATTCTCAGCGACCTGTCCAAATCGCCCAAACAGCTGGTACGTGACATTCAATCGGCGATCATGGCAGCATTCGGCATCGATGTTGATTATAAGCTGATCAGTGTAGCCCAGGTCAACAGCAATATGGATGTTCCGGCGATTGCCAATGAACCCCGCCTGACCATCCGGAAAATCATGATCAGCCTTGATTCTGCCAGCCTGGAGACGACCGTTGTACTCGGCCACGGAGACAAAATATTTGAAGGCAGCAGCAAGGGGCCGCTGACTTCAGGCCGCAACCGCATCATATCAGCAGCCAATGCCTGCATGAATGCGCTCAAGAATTACCTCGGCCCCGCCTATAATATCACGCTGCTGGATCTCCAGCGCAACTCAGTCGCCAACAACGAGTGCTTCGTCATGGCTTTGTCCATTGTCGAACCATTCGGTGAAACTGTGCTGTACGGCATATCGCCGATCAACAGCCCCGAAACGGAGGTTCAGGCAGCTGTCATGGCCGTGCTGTCAGCCGTGAACCGCCCGATCACCCGCCCGAAAAAACATTAATCTGAAGGGTTTTTAGAACCCTGACCCGCTGCCGTGTCCGGACAGCGGGGTTTGAAAACGGTTTGGAATGACAGGCCAGCAGAGCGAAGCGGAACAACCTACCTGAATAGCGAAGGGGTAGAGTCCATAACGGGAGGTTGTTCACTAAATGAAGATCAAAAGAATTATCGGTATCGTTGTTTCTCTTCTTGCTATGGTTCTTGCTACCGGTGCTGGTTGGAGAGTCTACTGACCCTGATATTCAGATCAGGATACATCATCCTGATCTGATCCCCAAAACGCTGGCCTGTCATTTCATAAGAAATCGGACAACTATCAACAAGCAATGGACGGTATTCATGAGAAAGTCCGCAACAGTTTATATATCATTCTCAATTCTTCTGGGTTTCGGCCTTTTTTTCTATCTGTGCATCAACGACCCGAATCTGGCCATTGATTCAAATTTCACCAACTCCGAAGTCTATCTCGGTGTTATCATCCTGTCGATTCTCGGTGCGATTGCCGAATCATTAAGTATGGCAGTCGACGAAAATAAAGCAATATCGATATCGTTTGCGATCGATATTTCTGCATTACTTCTATTTGGTCTTGCTCCGGCTGCCATTGTGGCATTCTGTACGGTATTTTTCTCGGTTTCTGATTTTGGCCGGGGTCATAAAGAACACGTCTTGAACACAGTGATCTATATTACTCTTTTTAACGCTTCAAACTATATTCTGTCTATCCTGTCCCTGGGTTTTATTTATAAATCAGTTGGTTCCTTGATGACTAATCCACCAGACTTCCTGATTGATTCCGGGCTTAAGGCAGATTTTGCCAGAGTAGTCAACAACTGGCTTGTTCAGTCGATTTTACCGATTCTTGCCGGCCTTTTTGTTTATGTAATCGTTAATAATCTGATGTTCATGTTCTATTTTATAACGGTTTCCGGCCCCAGGCCGAACATGCTGCAAGAGTGGTTTAAAATTTTTCAATGGTCTGCCATCAGCATGTTTTTTATCGGACTGCTTGGTGTATTTTTAACAATTATCTATTGGGGATTCAATCCGTATATTGTATTACTTTTCTTTTTCCCGTTTTTAATGTTCCGCTACGCATATGCCGGCATGACCAGCATTCAAAAGGGCTATATCGATACGATTCAGGCTTTTTCAGCTGCTTTGGAAGCGAAAGACCGCTATACCATCGGTCATGCACGCCGTGTAGAAAAATACTGCGAAATAATTTCGACAGAATTGGGTCTCTCCCTTGGCCGCACGAAAGTGCTGAAATATGCCTCCCTGCTTCACGATATCGGCAAGATTGGCATCAGCGAAGCGATTCTGAATAAAAATGACCGGCTGACTCAGGAGGAGTTCGAAGAAATCAAGAAGCACCCGGTCATCGGAGCCCAGATGCTGGAAAACATTCAGTTTTTGAAAAAGGAAGTCCGCATCATCAGAGCCCATCATGTCCATTATGATGGCAAAGGCTATCCGGCCGAAGCGGCGGATGACGCAAAGATGCTTGAAGCCCAGATCTTGTGTGCAGCCGACTCGTTTGACGCCATGACATCAGACCGTGCCTACCGGCCGGCCATGTCGATGGAAGAAGCGATCGACGAAATGATCCGCTACTCTGGCACCCAGTTTGCGCCGGAGGTCGTCACAGCATTTATCCGCGGCTTGAACAAGCGTAAGAGCAAAGACGAACTGAACGAGATCATGAAATAAGCTGATGCGAAACCAGACGGGGGACAGAAGATGATATTGACTGCCTTCATATTGGGACTTCTCTGGGGCTTTTTGCGCAAGATACCTTATAGCCGTCTGTTCAGCGGCGAATTCAGCTGGCACAAGTTTACCCGGACATTACAGCGACGCTTTGACAGCGTATTCAGAAAACACTTTCGCTGGCTGTTTCTGCTGATTCTGTCATTCATCTTCGACATCCTGCGATCGCAGCCTTTTCTCAGCGACCGCATCGGCGAGACTAGCTGGTTTCCAGCCTTGCGCATCACGCTGGCCATTTTGCAGTATGGCACTATGCTCGCCTTTTTATACCGTAACAACCGTAAACCCGGCATGATTCTGATTCTTGCCGGATCTTTGCTCAACGGCCTGGCTATTGTTGCCAACAGCGGGCAGATGCCGGTCAGCTACATCGAAAAGCTTTTTGATCCGGTGGCAATTGAAAAGATCAGCAATGCCCCGCATTACTTTATCGCCACCGGCGGCGAACCACTGATGTTTCTCGCTGATATAATACCATTCTGGATTTTTGGCTGGAACATGATCAGCATCGGGGATATTCCTATTTTAGCTGGTATTTTTCTGCTGGCCGGTTATTTGCCGCGAAGAATTGTCCGACCGGGCGCAAAAAAGGTTGAACATCCCGGAGGAATTGAGTATACTAAAATGCGATAATTGAGCGAAAGAATCGAGGTTAATGTCATGGGGTTCATTGAAAGAATGATGGACAAGGCCAGAAGCGATAAAAAGACGATCGTTCTGCCCGAGTCTTATGAGCCGCGGACCATTGAGGCCTGCGCCCGCATTTTAGAGCAGGGGATTGCTGATATCGTCCTGATCGGCAATCGTGAGAAAATTCAGGCGGTATCTCCACAGTGGGATATTTCAGGTGCCCGGGTTATCGACCCGGCAACTTCACCAGATTATGAAAACTTTGTCCAGGCATTTTATGAATTACGCAAAGCTAAAGGTGTGACTTTGGAAAAGGCGCGCGAAACCATGCTGGATCCGCTTTTCTACGGGGTCATGATGGTCAGGCAGCAACAGGCTGACGGCATGGTGGCCGGGGCGATCAACAGCACAGCCAACACCCTGCGTCCGGCCCTACAGATTTTGAAAACCGCACCCGGTACCAAACTTGTCTCATCATTCATGATCATGGTTGTGCCAGACTGCGAATTCGGCGCGAACGGCACGTTTTTATTTGCTGACTGCGGCCTTTGTGAAAACCCTAATGCTGAAGAATTATCCGAAATCGCTGTCGCTTCGGCAGCAACTTTCCGCAACATGACCGGCATCGAGCCCAATGTGGCGATGCTTTCTTATTCAACCTATGGCAGCGCCAAGAGCGACCTGACCAATAAAGTCATTGAAGCAACCCGCCTGGCTAAAGCGAAAGCTCCCGACCTCAATTTAGACGGCGAACTGCAGCTTGATGCGGCCATTGTCGGCAGCGTCGGCAAGAGCAAAGCCCCTGGCAGTACCGTCGCCGGCCAAGCCAATGTACTGATTTTCCCGGACTTGAATGCCGGCAACATCGGGTATAAGCTGGTGCAGCGTCTGGCCAAGGCTGAAGCCTACGGACCGGTTACCCAGGGTATAGCCCGGCCGGTCAACGACCTGTCACGCGGCTGCTCAGCTGACGACATCGTCGGCGTAGTCGCCATAACCGCAGTGCAGGCCCAGGCTTACTAATCAAAGAAATCAACAGACGGCAGGCGGCAACAGACCCCTGCCGCTCTTAATTAAGGAGGCAAACCCATTATGCTAGTTCTGGTTATCAACGCCGGAAGTTCTTCACTCAAATATCAGCTGCTCAATGCAGCAACCGGCGAAGTGTTGGCTAAAGGCATGGCCGAGCGTATCGGCCTTAACGATGCCTTGATCAAACATAGCCGCAACGGCAACGACGCAGTTACCCTGCCCGTTGACATGCCCAACCACAAAGTCGCCGTGAATGCTGTCCTGACCGTTCTGACGTCAGAAGAACATGGCATCATCAAGAATATGAATGAAATCGATGCTGTCGGCCACCGTGTCGTGCACGGCGGTGAAAAATTTGCCTCGTCCGTGCTGATCACGCCCGAAGTCAAGCGAGCCATCCGCGCCTGCTTTGACCTGGCTCCGCTGCACAACCCGCCGAATATGACCGGAATCGAAGCCTGCGAAGAATCCATGCCCGGTGTCCCGCAGGTTGCTGTCTTTGACACAGCCTTTCATCAGACCATGCCGGCCAAAGCCTATATGTATGCACTCCCGTACGAGCTGTACGAAAAGCATGGTATCCGTAAATACGGTTTTCATGGCACATCGCATGGCTATGTCGCCCAGCGTGCAGCAACAATCCTGGGCAAACCTTTCGACAGCCTCAAAATCATCACCTGTCATCTCGGCAACGGTTCGTCAATCGCCGCCATCCAAAACGGCCGCTGTGTTGATACATCGATGGGCATGACGCCCCTGGCCGGACTTTGCATGGGCACCCGCTGCGGTGATATCGACCCGGCAATCGTCACCATGCTGATGGAAAAAGAAAATCTCAGCACCAATGCCATTGATGACCTGATGAATAAAAAGTCAGGTGTTGCAGGTATTTCGGGCGTCAGCAGTGATTTCCGTGACTTGTACAATGCCGCTGGCGAAGGCCATCGCCGGGCTTCATTAGCCCTGGATATGTTTAAATATCAGTGCCGTAAATTTATCGGCAGCTATGCTGCGGCCATGGGCGGCGTCGACGTTGTTGCCTTTACCGCCGGCATTGGCGAAAATACCGCCGATATCCGCCTCGGTGCCTGCGAAGGCATGGCTTATATGGGCATCCAGATTGACCCATACAAAAATGCTGCCGTTCGCGGCCGCGAAGCGATCGTCTCGACCGAAGAGTCAAAAG
>DMJC01000276.1 GCA_003451915.1 Clostridiales bacterium | reverse complement strand
GAGCACCCAGTTGCGCTGGAAGTCGATCTTCCAGGGCATCTTGGGCTCGCGGTAAACGACGGTGGTCCCTGTGGAGATGGTGCGTGATTTGGCCATGGTTCTCCCCCTTTAATGGTGAAAGGTGAAAGGTGAAAAGTGAAGGGTGATACTTGAGCTCTTCTCAGATCAGATAACGGATAAACCTGATCGGAGCTCAGGATGATAACGGATAACGATTGCGGTAATCAATCCTGTCCTCATTATAACCGGCCGGTTGGGCCGGATTTCGTCTACAGCAACCGCCGACTCTCGTTACTTGTTACTCGTTATTCTTATTTCTGCAGCGCGGTGAACGGCAGAGCCAGGGTTTCTTCCAGTTGCCCGGAGCTGTTCTTGAACACAAAGTAGAACTTGTCAAGGTAAAAATCAATGAGGCAAAAATGTTGCTGCTGCATTCAGACCAATCGCTTGTCGACATTGCCAACCTGTTGAGTTTCTCTTCACAAAGCCAGTTTTCGGTCGTTTTTAAAAAAGAGACCGGCATGACTTCCAGTGAATTCCGCCGGCAGGCTGAAGACCTCTGATCAGCTCAGCTTCAATCCCATGACAACTTCCATGGCTCCTTCCTTCAGTTCGCTGAAACCATACCGCTGATAAAAACGTCGGCCGCCTTCATTGTCTTTACCCACGTTGAGCAGCAGTCCCCGAACCCCGAAACCAGTCAGATGAAGCCTGAGGGCATCCATCAACTGAGTGCCCAGACCTCTTTTCTGATAGTCCGGGTGGATATCAATGTGCAGGTGCGCCGGGTACTCTGCAGCATAGGGACGTAAAATTTCAATCGTCGCTTTGCCCATGATTTTTGAGATTTCATTAGCCATCTTTTGCAAATAACGTTCATCAAACAGCTGCTCCCAAGTGCAGAAGTCCTTGGCACAAAGTATATAACCGGCAGCCTCATCCTGTTCGTTGACAGCGACAAAGCAGTTTTCCGGTTCCTGTTCCAGATAATACTGACAGAATACCTCGAGAACCGCAGCCTGGAAGGCTGGGTTTTGCGCCGCCGGATCTGACCCGGCTAAACAGATGTGTTCGACCCTTGATCGGTCTTCGGTTCGGTAGGGTCTGATCGCAAGCATGTTGATGTTCTCCTTTAATTCATTCATTAAGGAAATCAACCACATCATTCACCGTTGTGTCGTCGACCTGAAAACCGTGCCCGGCCTCCGGTATGACCAGCAACCGCGATTGGCTGTAGCTGGCTGCGGCCTTCTCGACATAGGACAGGGGTACCAACTCGTCAGCAGTGCCATGGATAACCAGAACGGGGTGATCATAGGGTCTGATCTCGTCATCAAACTGGCACTTCAGGATATCGGTTATGAACATACCGCCCAGAGTCAGCCCGGGAATCCCCAGATAATTTTCGATAACTTCAGGAACTGCCTCCACCGACGGATAGGTCTGCGCCATGGCGTCGAACGCGTGAAAGGCCGGGTACATCAGGATCATTTTACTGACCTGTGCGGGTCGCCGGGCTGCCGCCAGTGCGGCCACAACGCCACCCAGGCTCTGACCGATAATAAATATCCGATTGGGGTCGATCGATTTTTGTGCCGCGAAGTGGTCGATCACCGCGACGAGTTCGTCACGTTCGGTTAAAATCGAACAGCTCAGCAAATCACCGCCGCTGCGGTTGGTGTATGAGCAGCCGCGATAGTCAAATGTATAACAGGCAAAGCCATGCCGGACAAGGGCCAGCGCACTGCCTGCGGTCATCTCATGACTGTAGTACATGCCATGGCTGATGATGATCAGCGGGTGGCTGTCCTGGCCATCATCCGGGGTGAACAGTTCACCGAAAAGCGGTGCCGGATTGTATGGGCAAAGATATTCAGTCCGTTTGAATTCCATCGTATTTACCTTCCTAGATACGCTCTGTTCGCTATGCACTTTCAAACGCAATTCGATGTTATTCCTTTAAATTAAGCAATTGTATTATTTAATTGTTCCTGCTTTCATTATAACCGACCGGTTGGGCGGATTGATGTCAGATTCATGCTGTTTGTCAGGGTTGGGCTATCTATACAAAATAGGGCAGTTCCGCGCAAAGCGGAGATTTCGTGTAAATATATCTTTATCTATATGTTTTCCATACCGTCAATTGCTGATATCCGGGCATTTCAAGGTTATTCCGTTATTCTTACCTTTGCGGATTACACAAATTCTCCGCTTTGCGCGGAATCGCCGGATTTCGTCTATAGACAGTGACGACACTTGTTACTCGTTACCTGTTCCTTGTAAAAAGGATGGCCATGACCCATTATTTCAGATGTCTCATGACCACCCGTTCCACACTTGTTCCTTGATACTCGTTACTTGTTACTCGTTCCTTGTAACTTGTAACTTTTACTTCTGCAGCGCGGTGAACGGCAGGGCCAGGGTCTCTTCCAGCTGGCCGGAGCTGTTCTTGAACACAAAGTAGAACTTGCTGGCATAGTCGGTTTCCACCTTCACTTCGACATCCTTGCCGTCAAAGGTCTCGCCCAGCTTCACGGTCCAGACCGGTAGCGGCCCGGCTGAGGTGTCCATCACCCATGTGCCGGTGGTGATCGTGCCCATGCCGACATAGATGACCGCACAGGTCCCGTCGCCGTAACATTCCATGATGACCTTGTCATTGGCTTCGCCGGTGAAGGTGTAGACAACCTTCGATGCTGTCGTCAGCGGCACTTTGATTTCCGCTGCGCCGTCACTGATCGGCAATTCGAACGAGAAGGTTCTGCTGGCGACATCCAGCGGTGCTTCGTATTCCACATCACCCAGCTTGACGGTCACCTTCATCTTGTCATCAGCCAGCACCCAGGTGCCTTCCTGCTTGTTCTCCACACCGGCGTACTTCACCAGCATCTTGGCTTTGCCGTCGGCCAGGCAAGCGATCTCGATCTCCATCAGGCCATACGTCGCTTTATCGGTTGAGCCCCAGAAGGTCAAGAGCGTTTCGGCTTCCCGGACCAGGTTCAAGGTCTGGGTTGTGCCGTCGACTGCTTTGTACTCGGCTGTGCCGGCTGCTTCGTCGAGGGTCACGGTGTATTTGCCGGTCGAATCGGCGATGCTCAGCGTGTAGACATTGCCGGCCTGTTCCCAGGTGCCTTCGATCATTTCACCGATCGTGTCCTGGAAGGTGCCGTTGTGCATCAGGCGGACCAGGCTGTATTCGTCATCGCCCAGCATGAACTCGATGATCGCGATGCCGTTCTCGTCAGCCGAGGTGTGCCCGGAGTCGAGAACCTGCGCAAAGTCCAGCGTGTACAGTTGCGGCAGGTCGTAGATCACGCCGTCGACATAGGCCAGGGTGGCATAATCCGAACCGTCCAGGTTGGTCAGGACCACGGCCTGTTCCGAGGTCGCTTTTTTGGTGTTGTCTTCAGGATCCGAGTTGTACTCGACAGCCATGTCTTTCACTTCGTAGTAACCGGCCTGGAACTGGCCGGCGTTGTACAGTGAGATGTAGAAGATGCCGTTCGGGTAGAAGTGGATGTAGTTGACGAATTCGCCGTAGCCTTCGGGTGTGAAACGGCATTCGAAGATACCGTTGGTGATGCCGGCTTCGGCCGGGGCGGTGGTGGTCGGCTCAGTTGTCGGAGCCGTTGTGGTCGGGGCGGTAGTGGTGGTCGGCGCCGGGGCACAGGCCGTGACGGCCAGCAGCAGCACCAGCAGGGCAGCGAGCAGGGCATAGAGTTTCGGGGTGTGTTTCATGATCATGGTCCTCCTTCGATTATTAGTGAAAGGTGATGGGTGAAGAATGAAGAATGAAGGATGAAGGATGAAGGATGAAGGGTGATTTCGCGGAGCGACACTTTTCACTTTTCACCCTTCACTTTTCACCCCTGAGCTTTGCTCAGGTTTTTCACCTTTCACCCTTCACCATTCACTTGTTAAGGTTGTCCAGCTTCTCCTGATAAATCTTGGTTATCTTATCCGGCGCATACTTGTTGATCGCCTTGACATAGGCTTCCCAGTCAGCGTTGCTGAACGGGTCCTTATCGCCTTTAATAAACGTCGGAATCGTTTTGTTCATAAATTCATTGACATTAGTTCCGGTTTTGGAGATGGTTTTTTGTTCATCGGCAGTGACCTGGTTCAGGATAGCACCGGTCAGTGAACCCTTGTTTTCATACCAGATCCATTGGTCGAGACTGTTAAGCATAGCTGGAGAACCACGCGTCAGCAGCAGCGACTGAACTTCCAGATGAACGAAGCGGGTCAGTCGGACGACTGTGTTCAGCGATGCGCCATCATTGGCAACTGTATCGACAAAGGCATAGGTACGGGTGCCGCGAGCTTCGCTGTCCGGAACTTTATAATAAGATCCTTCCGTCAGACCGAACCGGGTGTAGAGTTCTGGTTTGGTTTCTTCATACTGCTCTTTGGTCAAGCCTAATGTGCAAAGCTTGGCACCTTCTTCGGTATAGAGATAGTCGATCATTGTCAACAAAGGAACAATGTCTTTTTCTTTCATTTTATCAGTGATCAGCCAGTTCATATTGGCACGACTGTACTGATACATGGTGTAGGGTTCCTGATTTTTCTGGGCTACTGTTCCATAGATGTCATTGATCGGCTGGCGGGCACCATAAACGACCATGCCTTTTTTGAGATCTTCGCCGTCATCGAGCTTGCCGATCAGCACGCCTTGTGTTCCCCACCACAAACCAACCTTGCCGCTGCGGATTTTGGCATCATCGATCGCAAAGAACATGTCCGAGTTGTGTTCGGTGAAAGCTTTGTCGATCCAGCCATTTTTAAACCAGGTGTTCATCGCTTGCAGGTAAACCCGGAAGTTTTCACCGGTCGCGCCAAAATAAACTTGATTATCTTTGTTGAGGCCATAGACCGGTCCGTCACCGCCAAATGAACAGACCAGATCGCCCGTCGCGAGGAATCCGGGATAGTAAAGGCTCATCGGATAACCATCCTTAATCCCGAGATCTGCAATGGCTTTGGCAAAGATGTCCAGCATCCATTCCCAGTCGCTGATGTAAACCGGATCAGATCCGCCGCTGGGGAAGATAACATTGTCTTCCCAGCTCTCCATATTGACCGAGCCATCGGGCAGTGTTCCGGTGTAACGGCCGCTGAAGGCACTTCCGTCTTTGGGATTGGTGCCATATTTGATGATCCAGTCACGACGGTAGCAGTACCCGCCCCAATTATAAGACACAGCATCGATGAAATTACGCAGCGAAAGGTATTTCTTTTCACCGTTGATCAAGTAATAAGCTTCTGCTGCCAACTCTGGGTTAGCTTCCAGAAATGCAATATAGTTTGGCATGTACTGCTTAATATAGTCAGTCAGATCAAGGACAATCCCCTGTTCATACAGGTCAACAACTGAGCCGGAATAAGCGACACCGTCCATCATTTCCGGATAGTCACCCGTCGACAGCAGGGTATTGAAACTGTCGGTCGCGGTACCGGCGGGCGGAATCAGAAACTCAAGTTCAATCTTTTTTTTGTCAGGTCCCCAGGTCTTGGTTTGCTGCAGATACTGAATAGCAGGATTATCTTCGTATTTGGCATAATATGCGCTGTCATCACCCAACGACTGCCAAATGGTATACTTGACTGTCTTGCTGTCTGTTTCTGGTTTCTGACAACCGGTCAGCATAAGGCTGCCCAGGATGGATAGGCATAAGATCAGCCCCAGCAGCCGAATGAATTTTTGAGTCTTCATAAACGTGCACACCCCCTCGTTTCTTGTAAATGATGAACATTTTATAGCAATGCTACAATTTATATTATTGTCTTTTATCCAGAGTCATCATATCAGACGGTTGATTTTTTTATCGCAAAATTGACGTAAAAAACATTTTTTAATATACTGGAGAGCATAAGATTGGAGTTACTATCATGGCGATCAATTTTGAGTATGTATTAGGTCATTTTTTCACTGTCACGAGCATGCCAGTGCGGCTGCTCTCGGAAACTGACAATAGTCTGGTGGCTGCCTTTGGTTACCCGGCGGCCGCTGATCCGCTGGAATCCAGTGATCTCAAGCGATCACTCCTGCAGAAGGCAGCTAATACAGCCAAGCCCTTCATGACCATCGAGGGTGATTTTTGCACCTATGGCACGATGCACGGGCCGGAGGGGGGACTGGTCATTCTGGGGCCGGTCATGCTGCGGCAGCTGAGCAATCAGGAAATCCAGGAATTTGCCTTCAGACATCGCATATCACCGCGTGATCTGATCAGCAAAGCCGCGTCACTGGTGCAGGTCGCAGCCGCCATGTCTTTACTGAGTTTTTTGTTGACCGGTGAGCCGTTGAATGAAGGGTCGATCGCAATTGACAATGCGGCCAGGGCGCAGCTGATGCCGCTCAGCGAAGATGATGTCAAAACCTATATGCTGCAGAATGTCGAAAACGAAATCACTCACATCAGTTTGCAGAATGAAGTGTCCTATCTGCAGCTGATCAAGGAGGGTAATGTCGAGGCAATCACCGGCAAAGCTGACCCGGGATTCAATTATAGTTCTGTTGGCATTCTGGCTAAAAAATCTTTCAAGCATTACGAATATATGATCTGTTCTTCAATCGCGCTGGCAACCCGGGCAGCCATTGAGGGCGGCCTTGACCAGGCAACGGCTTATTCGATGAGTGACCTGTATCTGCAGCGGCTGGAATTATGCAACACAATCGAAGACATCGTCAAGGTTCAGCTCGACATGAAAGTGGCTTTTGTCCGCCAGGTCCGTAAAGCGCGTGATAATCGCTGTGCAAAATCTTATGTCGAAAAATGCAAGATTATCGTTGCCAATAATTTGAATAAACCGATCGAACTCGATGAAATCGCTAAGGCTCTGGGTGTCAACAAGGCGTATCTCGCCCGCAAATTCAAAAGTGAAACCGGTATGGGGGTCATGCAGTACCTGCGGAGCAAACGCATTGAAGCAGCCACCCGCATGCTCAAGTATTCTGACGAACCAATCGCCGCCGTTGCCAGTTATTTCTGTTTTGCCACACAGAGTCATTTCGGCCAGGTCTTTCGGGAGTTTATGGCTACATCTCCCCAGAAATACCGCGATAATGCGTCAGTGCTGTAAAAACGCCCGGTCTTCCGGATCAAAAAAACTGGTGGCAAATTTTCGGCTGAACTGCTCGTTGGGCACAAAATATTCGGCGATTTCCGCGCGCACCTCGGGCGTCAGGCCTTCGTTCATCGCAGCCATAAAGGCCAGTGTCTCATGCCGGCGGTCTTCACCTTGCGGGTTCCACCGGTCTTCCGGCACACAGCTGATTGAAGCCGGGTGATAACGTTTTAAAAAGGACCTGAGCCGGCCGGTAAAATCATCATAATCAAGCTGACGGCTCCACATTTTTTCAGCAGCTGCATAGATGCGGGGAAACAACTTCTCTTCCAGCTGCTGACGGGTGCTGAGCCGTTCGCTCCAGACGCAGGCTTCGATGCCCAGCAAGGCCGGATGCTCAGCATAATCAATATCCGCAATGCTCAGGTCCGATTGATATAGCCGGCGCAGCGAGGTCATGCTGTGCGGATAATCGAGGTAAAAAGCAAACATGTCTGAGTAAATGAATTGACCGTTCTGCCCGATGAATTTTTCGAGACTGTCTGTGTATTGTACAGACCAGAACTGAGCCAGCGTCTGGCGGGTCAAGTTGACCGCCTCCAGTGAATCGTTCCAGCAGATCGTTTTTTTACCGCGACGAGCCAGTAAGTCGATCACCCGGTTGCTGAAATAGCCCTGCAGGCCGACTTCATTTTTCAGGCCTTCATCCCGGATTTTCTGCTGGCAGACGGGACAAGCCTGCCATTCCCGCTTCGGCGCTTCATCGCCGCCGATATGAAAGAACTTGGCCGGGAACAAGGGGCAAATCTCGTCCAGCAATGTTTCGATCAATTCATAAGTCTTTTCGCGTCCGGCGCAGAGAATGACCGGATAAATGCCGCCGCGCTGGCCCAATTCGACAGCCTGGCCTGAACAGCTGTATTCTGGGTAGGCAGCCAGTAAGGCCGTGATATGGCCCGGCATTTCAATTTCAGGGATAATCTCAATGCCGCGGGCCTGGGCAAAGGCTACAATCTCGGCAATCTCAGTCTGTTTGTAATACTCGGTGCCATGCTGCCCGTGCAGTTTCGGAAAGCGTTTGCTTTCGATCCGCCAGCCTTGATCATCGGTCAGGTGCCAGTGGAGCCGGTTCATTTTTACCAGCGACATTTGTCCGATAATGTCTTTGATGGTCTGGACGGGGAAAAAATGACGGGCACAATCCAGCGACAAGCCACGATGCGCATAGCGCGGCTGATCGTGCAGATGGCAACATGCGATCACACCTTGCTCATCCATGATCTGCGTCAAAGACGCCAGCGCCCAGATGATTCCAGCTTCACCGGCTGCCTGGATGATGATGCCATCGGATGTCACGTCCAGATCATATTCTTCGGGCTGATACGAATCGGCTCGCCGTAAGATCAGCTTAGCCTGGTCAGCAGCCGACTTTTCTATCTGCAAACCGTGCCGGTCGCTGAATGCTTTGATGACGGCCATGCTGAATGAATCAGCATCAACGGCAACTAGCTGGTTATGCAATGAGAAACAGTTCGGCCGGCTGGCAATCTGGCAATTAGGTCGCGGTAAAATCATCATGGTCTGCCACCTCATTTTTGTTGTTGGTGCTCCATGTTTTATTATCCTGCATAAATGCAAAATCTATATCAGAATATTGATTTTCTTATCGCTATAATGACAAGTTGGCTCGCTAGTTGAACTGACGATAATATCCAGCAACGCTGCAGGAATTTAAAAATTACAGTCGCCAAAACGCAAGCTTCTGTTTGTTTTAGCCTGTATACTCAACTTATTAACCCGACTGAAGGTGGCTTAAATGGATATTGATACGATTTTGGCTCAGCTGACACTGCAAGAAAAAGCCGACCTGTGCTCAGGCGCTGATTTCTGGCACACTAAATCGCTTGATCGGTTTGGTCTGCCGCGCGTGATGATGTGTGACGGACCGCACGGTCTGCTCGGCAGGGCCGGATCAGCTCTGGGGCAGGAAGCCCGGTCCGAAGGGGTAGCCATGCTGCTGGGACCTGGCGTCAATATCAAGCGTTCACCGCTTTGCGGCCGCAATTTTGAATGTTTCTCTGAAGACCCTTATCTGTCATCCGAGCTGGCTGCCGCTTTCATCCAGGGTATGCAGAACGAAGGAGTCGCCGCCTGTGTTAAACATTTTGCAGCGAATAACCAGGAAACACTGCGGATGACCAGCGACTCGGTCGTCGATGAGCGGACTCTGCAGGAAATTTATCTGGCCAGTTTTGAAGGCACGGTGAAAAAAGGACAGCCTGAGAGCGTCATGTGCGCCTATAACAAAATCAACGGGTTTTTTGCCGCCGAAAGCCATGAGCTGCTGACGGCCATCTTACGTAAGCAATGGGGCTTTGACGGTTTTGTCGTCACTGATTGGGGTGCTGTCAAAGACCGCGTGGCCGGACTGCAGGCGGTGGGTTCGACCGGGCCAAAGACCTGGCGAAGGCTGTCGATATCTCCCGCAAATGTGCCGTTCTGCTCAAAAATGACGACGATATTCTGCCGTTGGCTGCCGGCAGCCGTGTTCAATCCCGCACGGTCGTCGTCCTGCACAATGGTTCACCGGTCACGATGCCCTGGATCAGGCAGGTCCCGGCAATTCTCGAGATGTATCTCGGCGGTGACGGCGTCGGCGCCGCAGCGATTGATTTGCTTTTCGGCCGGGCCAATCCAGGCGGCCGGCTGGCCGAGGCTTTCCCGCTGCGTCTGGCCGACACACCAGCCTTTCTTAATTTCCCGGGTGAAAAGGGTCGGGTGGATTATCGCGAAGGCATTTACGTCGGCTATCGCTATTATGATAAAAAAGAGATGGACGTGCTTTTCTT
>DMJC01000086.1 GCA_003451915.1 Clostridiales bacterium | reverse complement strand
CTTTTGACGCTCATAAAGTTGTGTTTTATTTCACCGCCGATGGCCGTGTCGACTTCCGCGAATTGGTTAAGGACCTGGCGTCAATTTTCCGCATCCGCATCGAATTGCGGCAGATCGGCGTTCGTGATGAAGCCCGGATGATCGGCGGCCTGGGTATTTGCGGCCGCGAGCTCTGCTGTTGCTCATTTCTGACCGATTTCGTTCCAGTTTCAATTAAAATGGCGAAAGAGCAAAGCCTTTCAATGAACCCGGCGAAAATTTCCGGCTGCTGCGGCCGCCTGATGTTTCTCCTGAAATATGAACAGGACGCCTATGAAGACGCTCATGCCCGGATGCCGCGTCCCGGTCATGTCGTGATGTTACCTGAGGGTCAGGGAACAGTAGAGGCAATCAATCTGCTCAAAGAAACCGTCACGGTTCGTCTCGATCGAGGCGGCGAAGCTGATCTGGTCACAATCCCCAATGAAGAGATCCAGATCGTCGGCGGCAAGCCTGGCAAGCGCTCACCGCAGCCTGCAGGAGGACAAAACAAACCGGGCGTTCAAGAACAGCAAGGCGCCCGGCCAGACAAACGCCGGCAGGGTCATGATAATCGCCAAACGTAATTTATCGGTTATTTGGCTTGCCCTGTGGCAGGTCTGATGATAGAATTGTCACAGAACTGGAGGTGTTCATTATGGCTTATGTAATTTCTGATGCATGCATTTCCTGCGGTTCCTGCGAGAGCGAGTGCCCCGTTGGCGCGATTTCGGCTGGTGATACCCAGTATGTCATCGACCCGGCTCTCTGCATCGACTGCGGTGCTTGTGCAGCTGTCTGCCCCACATCAGCGATATCTGCCGACTGATCAGAAAGCGGAATTCTAAGATAAAGAGGGAAGGCCGAGCGCTTTCCCTTTTTGTTTAAAACGGATCTGGAGATGCCCTATGGATCACACAGCCAATTATATCGAGCAAAATCCGAGCGTGGCGCTCTATCCGGATGATACGCTTGAAGATCTCCAGCGCGCAGGCTTTCAGCTGATTCAAAAAAAGCGCGGATTTCGGTTTGGCCTTGATTCCGTCTTGCTGGCAGCCTATGCTGCATCATTTTATGCGAAAACACCTACGCGACGTCTCTGTGTTGCTGATCTTGGCGTCGGGTGCGGGGCGGTCAGCCTGCTTTTGGCTGCACGTTTGCCGAATGCTCAGGTGACTGGCCTGGAAATTGATTCAGTCAGCTGTGAAACATTCGAGCGCAATATTCGCCTGAATCATCTGGAAAACCGGTTTAAAGCCGTCCAGGGTGACATTCGTGATCTGGCAGCTGGAAAGCATGCTCACCTGGCACTTTCTGCAGGATCGTTTGATCTTGTGATCAGCAATCCGCCTTACGAAACTTTTCAACCCACACGACGTCAGGCTGAATCAGAAGAGTGGCAGAGCCGAAGACGTGCCCGTGAAGAAACAGATCTCAGCCTGAGCGAACTGATCCAGGCGGCAAGCCGTTTGCTGCGAAGTGGCGGCCGACTGGTTCTTGTTCATCAAATGCGGCGGCTGCCTGATATTTTTTGTGTATTACGCAACTTCGGCCTGGAAGCCAAAACAATGCGTCCGATCGAAACATTACCAGGGAAATCACCAGTGACTGTATTAATTTCAGCACTCCGGGATGGACGGCCCGGCGGATTTGCTGCTGACGCACCACTGCTGATCTGCAGCAAACCGGGTGTCTGGAGTGCTGAAACTGCTTTGCTGTATGGCCTTGAAAAGTCAGTTCCCGATGAAAAGAAGGAGGTCAGGACGTGAGTGAGCAAATTCAGGTTGAACCAGGCGTTTTATATCTGGTCGGTACCCCGATCGGTAATCTTGGCGATCTTTCTCCGAGGGCTGCAGCGATTTTAGCCGATGTTGATCTTGTGGCAGCAGAAGACACCCGTCATACGCTTCGCTTGCTTAACCATCTGGGCCTGCGTAAACATCTCGAAAGCTACCATGAACACAACCGGCTGAGCAAAAAAGCTATCCTGACAGGCTATCTGCAGCAAGGCCGCAGCATTGCCCTGGTTTCCGATGCCGGCATGCCCTGCATATCAGATCCGGGTTACGAGCTGGTCCGCGACTGCGCCGGCCTGGGAATCAAAGTCACGGCGATCCCCGGTCCGTGCGCGGCAATCGTCGCACTGGCCGGCGCAGGCCTGTTGTCCGACCGCTTTGTGTTTGAGGGTTTTCTGCCGGTTCAGGCAAAGTCAAGAAAAAGCCGATTGTCCGAACTGACAATAGAGTTACGTACCATGATACTCTATGAAGCGCCGCATCGCCTGATCAAAACGTTGACCGATCTGGCAGCCAGCGGATTAGGTGACCGGAAGCTGACAATAGCGCGTGAACTGACCAAACGCCACGAGGAGTTCTTGCGGCTGACTGTCAGCCAGGCGCTTGATCATTATTCCCAACACGATCCGCGCGGTGAATATGTCCTTGTTTTTGAGGGCTTGTCAGCTTACAGACAACGGCTGAACATCGAAAAGCAAATGGCCGGAACTGACGGCGGAGTGTCTGCCGCCGACCCTCTGAAGGCCGAACTGCGCGATTGCCGTCAGCGTGGCCTGTCGATGAAAGATGCTGTGCGCGAATGCGTGAACCGGGGCAATCGTAAAAAGAATGTTGTTTACCAGGCAGCGCTTGAAGAGTATAATGACCAACAAAACGATGCCAAACACCTACGGCAAAGGGGACGATCATCATGAAACCGACCTATTATATTTCTACACCGATTTATTATCCGAGCGGTAAACTGCATATCGGCCACTCTTACACAACAGTCGCAGCTGATGCCATGGCTCGTTACAAACGGCTGCAAGGCTATGATGTGATGTTTCTGACCGGTACAGACGAGCATGGCCAGAAAATTCAACGCAAGGCAGAATCCTGCGGAGTGACTCCGCAGCAATATGTTGATGACATCGTGGCCGGCATCAAGGATTTGTGGAAACTGCTGGATATCTCCTATGACCGTTTCATCAGGACAACGGATGAACATCACGAACGCGCCATCCAGCATATTTTCCAGACCCTTTACGATAAGGGCGACATATATAAAAGCGAGTATGAAGGCTGGTACTGCACGCCTTGTGAATCTTTCTGGACAGAAACCCAGCTGGTCGATCATAAATGCCCGGATTGCGGACGCGAAGTTGAACTGACGCGTGAAGAAAGCTATTTCTTCCGGCTTTCCAAATACACTCAGGCGCTGATTGATCTTTTTGAAAATAATCCGGATTTTGTCCAGCCAGCCAGCCGGGCTAACGAGATGCTATGCAATTTCCTACGGCCTGGCCTCGAGGATCTTTGCGTTTCGCGCACGACTTTCAACTGGGGTATCAAAGTTCCCTTCGACCCAAAACATGTCGTGTATGTCTGGATTGATGCTCTATCCAACTATATCACGGCGCTGGGTTATCCGGACCGGATGGCGGATTTCAACCGCTACTGGCCAGCGGACGTGCATCTGGTCGGTAAAGAGATTATTCGTTTTCACACAATCATCTGGCCGGCGATGCTGATGGCTCTTGACATTCCGCTGCCCCGCCAGGTCTATGGCCATGGCTGGCTGCTGTTTAAAGACGGCAAGATGTCAAAATCCAAAGGCAATGTCATTGACCCGGTCGTGCTTTGTGAAAAATATGGCGTCGATGCCATTCGTTATTTCCTCCTGCGCGAGGTCCCATTCGGATCAGACGGCATTTTTTCCAATGAAGCTTTGATCGGGCGTATCAATTCTGATCTGGCGAATGATCTGGGTAACCGGGTCAGCCGTACGGTGGCGATGATCGACAAATACTTTCCGGACGGTTTACCCGCCAGTCGTTTAGCCGAAAGCCTCGATCTGGATCTGACGGCCGAGTGTAAAGCTCTGCCTGAACGTGTCGCCGCCGCACTGGACAAACTGCAGTTCAGTCAGGCGCTGAGCGAGATCTGGAAGCTTGTCGGCCGGAGTAATAAATATATCGATGATACAGCACCCTGGATCTTGGCCCGTTCGCCTGAAAAGGCGCCGCGCCTGGCCGAGGTTCTGTTCAATCTGGCCGAATCCGTTCGCATCATTTCAATTCTGATTCAGCCATTTATGCCCTCGACGTCACCGAAAATCCAAGCCATTCTCGGTCTGGATAACCCGACACTCTGTACCTGGAAATCCGCTGCGACGTTCGGCCTTTACAGTGCGCCGGACGGTGTTCATAAGGGCGAACCGATTTTCCCGCGTATTGACATCGCCAAAGAAATTGCTGAGCTTGATGCCATGCTGGCTGCTCAGCAGGCAGCTGCTCAAGCAGCTGAACAACCGGCTGAAAGTGCCCCGGCCGCAGAGCAGCCGGCTGCTGAAACTGAACCGGAAGGTGTCCGGCTGATTGAATTTGCAGACTTCCTGAAGGTCAATCTGCGGGTCGGCCAAGTGATATCCTGTGAAAAGGTCAAGGGGTCCGACAAACTTCTATGTTCACAAATCGACCTTGGTTTCGAAATTCGGCAGATCGTATCCGGGATCGCACAGTCTTACCAGCCGGAAGACATGCCCGGCCGGCAGGTCATCGTCGTCACTAACCTGCAGCCCAGGAAAATCCGCGGCAAAGAGTCCAATGGCATGCTGCTTTGCGCAACGACACCTGATGGCTATCGATTGCTGACAGTCGACCGCCCGGTTCTGCCCGGCTCTGAAGTTGGCTGATCAACAAGGCTGATCAACATGATTTGGTTTGACTCGCATGCTCATCTGCAAGATGACGATTTCGCCGACGACTGGCGGCAGACTTTCGATCGAGCTGTTGCTGCCGGCATTGGCCGGATTTTGCTGCCTGCTTCCGATTTGACTGATGCTGAAAGAGCTATCGCAATCGCACTTCAAGACGAAAGACTTTGCTGCTCAGTCGGTTGCCATCCGCATGCCGCAGCCGGCTTCGGTGAAAACGGCATCCAGCAGCTGCGCTCTTTACTCGACAGCAATCGTGGCTGGCCGATTGTCGCCATCGGCGAGACAGGACTGGACTATCACTATGACTTTTCCCCCCGGCCGATCCAGCAATCTGTTTTTCGCCAGCAGCTTGACCTTGCCTTTGACTATGGTTTGCCGCTGATTATCCACGAACGCGAGGCTGCCGCTGACTGTCTGTACATTTTACACGATCAGGCCAAAGCCCATCGGCTGCTGCCCAGTCCCGGCGTCTTTCATTGTTTTTCAGGCAGCCTTGAAACTGCAGAAATCCTATTGGCTTTGGGATTTTACATTGGCGTTGACGGACCGATCACATTTAAAAATGCGCGCAAAACCCCGGATGTTATCCGCATCTGCCCTCAGAACCGTCTGTTGCTTGAAACAGACAGTCCGTATCTGACACCGGTTCCTTATCGCGGCCAACGCAACGAACCGGCCTATCTGCCGCTGATCGGTGAGAAGGTCGCTGAAATCTGGGGCATTTCAACCGAAGAAGTTGCCAGAATCACATATGATAATGCGAAAAGGCTATTTCAACTTAAGTGACAAGGAACGAGGAACAAGTAACAAGTAACGAGGAACAAGAAACGGGTAACAAGTAACAAGTAACGAGTAACGAGTAACAAGTAACGGGTAACAAGTAGTGAAAGGTGAATGGTGAAAGGTGAAGGGTGGCTGTTGACTTTCGGGCGCTTATCAAGCCACGCGCCGAAGGCGCACCTACTTGTTCCTTGATAAATTCGGCTTGAATGACAAGGCAAACGCA
>DMJC01000005.1 GCA_003451915.1 Clostridiales bacterium | reverse complement strand
AGGCAAAGCGTACCGCTCAGCTTGACATTATTGCCAGTGAGGCAGCTCGCCTGACCCGTATCGTCAAAGACATCCTGGATTATTCACGGCTGCAGGCCGGGGTTGGCAAACTGGAATTGATTTCCTTTGAAGTCTGTCCAATCCTGACACAATTAGCTGATGAATATAAAATTGAAACCGAACAGCGGGCGCTTCAGCTGCTGTTGGACTGTCAACCGCTGACAATCTCCTTCGACCGTGACCGCTTCGCCCAGATTCTGCATAATCTGATGAACAACGCCATTAATCACACGCCTTCGGGTGGCAGCATCGTCATCCGGACTTTAACAACAGTGGGCGGCTGGCGACTGGAAGTGCGAAATCAAGGTGAGCCGATTTCACCAGAAGACTTGCCGAAAATCTGGGAGCGCTATTATCGCTCGGCCGGGAGTGCGGGGAAGCCATTGGGCACTGGACTGGGGCTGGCCATTGTGCGCAGCATTGCTGAGCAGCATAAGGTCAAGTATGGCGTCGAACGTGACGGGGAGTGGACCGTTTTCTGGCTGGCGAGCTGACCTCTTTTACCTGTGAATTTAAGCCAATACGAAAGTTAAGTCCAAATAAATCAGCTTGATCAATATAAATCTTGACTTATTGATCATTTTCACCTATTCTGTCGTTATAGAGAAGGTGATCTGATGAAGCGAAAAATTGAAACGAGGCTACTGGCCTGGAAAAACAAAAAGCACAACCGGAAACCTCTGTTGATTTATGGCGCGCGTCAAGTTGGTAAAACATTCACGTTACGTAAATTTGCTGAAGAGAATTTTGCTTCGGTTGTCTACATCAATTTAGAGACCAATCAGACAGTCGCCTCATTTTTCAATGAAAACATCGCGGTTGATAAAATCATCCGCTTTCTGGAAAGTTCATCGGGCATCAGGATCAGACCCGGCGAAACATTGATCATTCTGGATGAGATACAAACCTGTGAAAGAGCTTTAACATCTCTTAAATATTTTTGCGAAGATGCTCCTGAGTATTATATTGCTGCTGCGGGAAGTCTGCTGGGCGTTGCGATAAATCGAAAGCAGTACTCATTTCCTGTCGGCAAAGTTGAAACGGTAACGATGTATCCGCTTGACTTTGAAGAATATTTATGGNNACTGAACGATGCTCTTCATTATAAGTCAATCGAATTTTACCAGGAGTACTTGATTGTTGGTGGCATGCCGGCGAGTATCAATGCGTTTCTCGAAAATCTCAGTTTTATCGATGTTAATTTGGTTCAGAACGAGATCATCAACAACTATATTGCCGATATGGCCAAATATGCAAGTCCCGATGACAGCGTCAAGATAAGGGCATGTTACAATTCGATTCCAGCTCAGCTAGCTAAAGAGAATAAGAAATTTCAGTACAAAGTCGTTCAAAAGGGTGGCAGTTCAGCCCTTTTCGGAGCATCGATCGAATGGCTGAACCTGGCAGGCGTTGTCCTCAAATGCCAAAAAATCAATCAGCCTTTTGAACCCATCTCAGCATATGCTGATCTGACGTCCTTCAAGCTTTACATGGGGGATACCGGCTTGCTGGTCATGAAATCAGGTCTCTCGCAACAAACCATACTGTCGGGAGACGGCAATTTGTTTATGGGTGCAGTGACTGAAAACTATGTTGCGCAACAATTGGCGGCCCAAGGCTATGAGTTGCATTACTGGGAAAGCGGCAGTCAGGCAGAACTAGACTTTGTCCTGCAACAGGGCAACCAAATAATCGGACTCGAGGTCAAGCGCAGTGAACATGTCAGATCACGCAGCTTGCGCGTTTTCCTCGATTCCTACAAACAAACCGGAGGTATTCGCCTGTCATTAAAAAACTTTGGTCATCAGGAGAAATTTAAATCAGTACCTTTGTATGCGGCTTTTTGTCTGTAGCTCTGTTACGGAAATCCTTATGATAATCTGTTAAGCTATGGCCACAACACTTGATAACAGGAGGTGTTTGGCATGGAGAAAAATTATCGGGTGACTGGCATGACCTGTGCGTCGTGCTCGGCCCGTGTCCAAAAAGTGGTGTCGCGGCTGCCCGGCGTCGAAAAAGCTGAAGTCAACCTGACGACCGAAAAACTGACCGTCCAGCTGGCAGAAAACGGACCAGACTTTGCCAGCTTGCTTAAAACTGTGGAAGGTGCCGGCTATGGCCTGGTTGAAGATAAAGCAGAAAAACGGATTGAGCTGGATATCGAAGGCATGACCTGCGCGTCATGTTCCGCGCGCGTCCAGCGTGTTGTTTCACGCTTGCCTGGTGTCAGCTCGGCCGAGGTCAATCTGGCGACAAATCGGGCCAGCATCACCTTCGATCCGGCGCAGGTCAGGCTGACGGAGATCAAGCAGGCGATCAGCAACAGCGGCTACACACCGCGCGATATCGTCGCAGAATCCCGGGATGAGGCCGGCGAACGCCGGGCCCGCGAGTTGCTGCTGATGCGTATTCGCCTGATCATCGCCATCGTCTTTTCGCTGCCGGTCCTTTATCTGGCAATGGGCCACATGATTCCCGGTATCCGGCTGCCGCTGCCAGCCTGGATCAACCCGCATGATTTTCCGCTGGTTTTCGGCCTGGTCCAGCTTATCCTGACCATCCCGGTCATGATCGCCGGCAGCCGCTTTTTCCGGCACGGTTTCAAAACCTTGCTGAAACGATCGCCTAACATGGATACCCTGGTCGCCATCGGTACCGGCAGTGCATTTTTGTACAGTGTCTATGCTGTCATCCGAGTCGGAATGGGTGACATGGCCATGACCGGATCTTTCTATTTTGAGTCGGCTGCGGTTGTCATTTCCCTGGTCATGCTCGGCAAGTATCTGGAAGCAGTCAGTAAGGGCAAAACTTCAGATGCCATCAAAAAGCTGATGAATCTGCGTCCGAAAACAGCGACAATTCTCAAGGACGGCCAGGAACTGACCGTCGCATTAGATGAAGTGCTGGTCGGCGATATTGTTCTGGTCAAACCGGGGTCGGCCATTCCGGTTGATGGCCTCGTACGTGAAGGCTTGTCGGCAGTAGATGAATCCATGCTGACCGGCGAAAGTCTGCCGGTCGAAAAGCAGCCAGGCAGCGAGATAACAGGTGGGAGCATCAATGGCGAAGGACTGCTGCGCTGCGAAGTCACCCGTGTCGGCGAGGACACCGCCCTCGCCCGGATCATCAAGCTGGTCGAGGACGCACAAGGCCGCAAGGCACCGATTGCGCGCCTGGCCGATGTGATTTCATTATATTTCGTCCCGATTGTTATTGCCATTGCAGTCACAGCAGCCATTATCTGGGCATTGACCGGCAAAGATTTCAATTTTGTTCTGACCGTGTTTGTTTCTGTCATGGTCATTGCCTGCCCCTGCGCACTCGGTTTGGCGACACCGACCGCAATTATGGTTGGTACCGGCAAAGGCGCCAGCCTTGGCATTTTATTTAAAGGAGGCGAAGCACTGGAAGCTACCCATCAAATCCAAACGGTCGTACTCGATAAAACCGGTACGATTACTGAGGGTAAACCGGCTTTGACCGATATTCAGGTGCTGGGCGACTGGGCTGAAAATGATATACTCCGATTGACAGCTGCCGCTGAACGCGGCTCGGAGCATCCGATTGCCAAGGCTGTGGTCAATGCTGCACAGTCGCGCGGTTTACAACTGGCTGATCCGCAGGAATTTCATGCTATTCCAGGCCGCGGAATTTCAGCGGTGGTTGAAGGAGCACACCTCTTGGCTGGCAATGCCAAACTCATGCAGGAATACCAGATTGAAGCATCTGCTGCCGGCGCGATAGCCACTGAACTTTCACAGCGCGGCCGGACACTGCTCTATGTTGCAGTCGACAATAGGCTGGCTGCTGTGATGGCCGCGGCTGACCCGGTTAAACCGACCAGCCGGCCGGCTATTGAACGCATGAAAAAATTGGGATTGGACGTTGTCATGATCACGGGTGATAATCGTCAGACCGCCGAGGCCATTGCCCGCGAAACCGGCATCGATCGCATTCTGTCGGATGTCCTGCCCCAGGACAAGGCTGGTGAGGTGAGCCGCTTGCAAGCTGAGGGCCGCAAAGTCGCCATGGTCGGTGACGGCATTAACGATGCGCCGGCTCTGGTCCAGGCTGATATCGGAATGGCCATCGGCACCGGCACTGATATTGCCGTCGAGTCAGCCGATGTCGTCCTGATGCAAGGCAACCTCGGCGAAGTTGCCACTGCGATCGCACTCAGCCGCGCCACCATCCGCAACATACGCCAAAACCTTTTCTGGGCCTTTATCTACAACATTGCCGGCATTCCCATCGCTGCCGGTGTGCTGGCTGCTTTCGGCGGACCCTTGCTCAGCCCGGTCATTGCCGGTGCCGCCATGGCGCTCAGCTCGGTTTCAGTGGTCAGCAATGCCCTTCGGTTGCGGCGATTCAGGATCAAATGAGGATCTAAAGGAAAAAATTAACGATTATAATCGATAAAAATTAAGTTTTAAATAGTTTTCCGATTATAATCGGAAAACTATTTTATTTATACTTATTATCGATTATAATCGGAATTAAAAGAAGGTGATAATTTTGCATAAACGCGACCATTATTTAAAATTGCTGGTTTCATTCCAGGATCAACCACTAATCAAAGTTATTACAGGCATGCGGCGATCGGGGAAATCATACCTGATGGCTTTATATCGTAATCATCTGCTCCATCAGGGTATCAGCGAAAATCGCATCATTACTATGAATTTTGAATCCTTTGATTTCGCAGACATTACCAATGCCAAGCAGCTTTACACAGCTGTACGCAGCAAGATCAACAGTGCGGACCGGCATTATATTCTCCTGGATGAGGTCCAGCTAGTCGATCAGTGGGAGAAAGCAGTTAATGCCTTTCGCGTTGATCTGGATGCTGATATTACAATCACAGGATCAAATGCCTACTTACTGTCATCGGAATTATCGACTCTGATCGCCGGCCGTTACGTCGAAATCCGACTATTACCGCTATCTTTTCAAGAGAATCTCGACTTCAGCGGGCAGACTGATCAGAATGAACGGATGGCTGCATTTGGCCGCTATCTGCGCTATGGCAGCCTGCCGACCATAACCAGCCTGCCGGAAGATCCGGAAGTCATCAGGATCTATCTGTCCGGCATTTATAATACTGTTATGATGAAAGATGTCATCGCCCGAAATAAAATTCGCGACGGTGCGCTGCTGCATCGCGTCATGGTATTTCTGGCCAAGAACATCGGCAATCCGATCTCAGCAAAAAGTATCAGTGATTATCTCACGAGCTCCGGACACAAAATCTCAGCAGAGACAGTCGATAGTTACCTTGACATGCTGGAAAATGCATTTATCATTTACCGGGCCGACCGTTATGATGCCCGCGGCAAGACAATTCTGAAAAAATGGGCAAAATACTATATTGTCGATACGGGCATTCGTAATGAATTATTGGGTTTTGGTAATGCTGACTTTGGCCGGGTGTATGAAAACATTGTCTACTTTGAATTGATACGCCGTGGTTATCAGGTTACGATCGGAAAAGTTGACAACCTCGAAGTCGACTTTGTTGCGACGAAATCGGATAAAACGGCCTATTATCAGGTTGCAGCAACACTCGCTGATCCCAATACCCGACAAAGAGAACTGAGATCGCTATTGGATATCAGGGATAATTATGAAAAGGTCATCCTAAGCATGGACACATACCCTTATCCAACTGATGAACAAGGCGTTCTTTTGCGCAATATCGTCGATTTTCTGCAAGAAAATAAATAGCTTACGATATTTTGATGCCGTAAATCTTGCAGGCATAAGTAGCCACAACGATCATATTGTTGTAGGCAGAAGGTGATGCTTCACAATTACCGCCGATGTTGAGTGTACTGTAATCTTCACCGGTCAGCGGATTGAACAGATGCATGATGCCGGCCGAATCGCAGAAAACACCGTAGGATTTACCGTCTTCTCCCTGCACGGCGATCGGTGAGCTCCAGCTGTAATCAGGTAAATCACGTTTCCAGACTGCCTTGCCGGTGGCCTTGTCCAGCGCGACCAGTGTGCCGGCGGCATGGCTGGTCGTTTTACAGACATTGAAAATGACCAGATCCGAAAACTCGCCACTGCCTAACAGCGGTGAAGCCAGGCATCCAGCATTGAGATAGGACTCGTAAACGACCGGAATCTCATATTCCCAGACCAGTTCGCCGGTCAGGGCGTTGAGCTTGCGGATCTGGCAATAGCCATCACGACCGGTTATTTTTCCCCGTCTGTCATAAGTGTTGCCATGGTATAAAAAGACCCCGTCTTCAGTTTCTTCGAGCACCATGGTCGCATCGGAGTCATCTTTGGCATCAAAGACCCAGACCGGCTCGAGCGTATTGACATCCACACAGATCAGGCTGCCATCATTGTCTGAGCAATAAACAAGGTTGCGATAACCGACTAGTGAACTCTCCATGCCATATTTTCTACCGATCGAAGTCTGGAAACGCATTTTGGCAACTTCGGGATCGATCGTGATTGTACCGGCAGCCGGATTGAAATCAGTATTGAGTTTGACCCTGTAGAAGATGCCATTTTCGCCTGGCTCAAGCAAGGTATC
>DMJC01000201.1 GCA_003451915.1 Clostridiales bacterium | reverse complement strand
GCTAAGGCTTTAACCGACAGGGTATTTGGTTCAGGTGCGCATTAATGTATGGCTTTCAGGAATATAAATCCATGGATTTGCTGAGCGATCTAAAACGATTATTACCGCTGGCGGGCAGTCGCCTGTCAGCTGATGAACCGATGGCTGCCCACACATCATTCCGGATCGGCGGACCTGCTGATATTTTTTTCGAGCCGGCTTCTGACGATGAGATCATACTTATGGCATCCTATTGTCAAGAGCGGGATATTCCTCTGACAATTCTGGGAAACGGTTCCAATATACTTGTCGCTGATGCCGGCATACGGGGTGTGGTCATCGCGATTGGTGAACCGATGGCCGGCATCATACAGCAGGACGATCTGGTTATGGCCGGTGCCGGCACACGACTGGCAACTTTGTCATCCTGGGCGGCAAATCATGGGCTGTCAGGGCTGGAATTTGCCTCTGGCATTCCGGGAACCTTGGGTGGCGCCATTTTGATGAATGCCGGTGCATATGACCATTGCATGGCTGAAGTCATGGTATTGACCGAATTTCTCGATGAGAAGCTGCAGGTCAGCGCCGTTGTCCGGCAGGAACACCAGTTCGCTTATCGCAGCAGTATCTTTGAACGGCGTTGCCTGATCATTACGCGAGCTTGCCTGCAGCTGACACCAGACGAACCGCAGGCGATTATCGCCAGGATTGCCGATCTGAATCAGCGCCGCCGGGCGTCGCAACCGCTGGAATTGCCAAGTGCCGGCAGCGCTTTCAAGCGCCCGGCCGGCTATTATGCCAGCAAGCTGATCAGCGACTGTGGCCTGAAAGGGTGCCGGATTGGTGACGCACAGGTTTCGGAGAAGCATGCCGGATTTATTGTCAATGTGGGCAAGGCCTGCGCAACCGACACGCGCCGGCTTTTCAAGTATGTCCGGCAGGTTGTTGCTGACAGAACCGGCGTCACGCTTGAACCGGAAGTCCGATTTATCGGGGATTGGCAACACTGGGAACCTGATGGTGATCAGGGCTGATTCTGATAAGCAGCACAATATGAAATGGGGTAAGCTGATATGGAAATTGTCATTCTGACTGGAATGTCCGGAGCCGGAAAAAGCCTTGCAGCCATTTATCTTGAGGATATGGGCTTCTTCTGCATTGATAATTTGCCTCCTGATCTGGTACCCGATCTGGTCAACTCCTTCGCCCGCAGCAGCATGGGCCGGGCGACTGACATTGATACCAAACGCATGGCTTTTGTCATTGATGTCCGTGGACTTGATCTTTTTGATGGAATTATTCCTGCACTTGACCGTTTGAGCGACATGAAAGTTGATTACCGGATCATTTTTCTCGATGCGACGGATCAGACCTTGCTCAGCCGCTACAAACAGAGCCGCCGAAATCATCCGCTGGCGCAGGGCCGCGGCATTGTCAAGGCGATCGAGCTGGAGCGTCAGCGGCTTGCTCCGATCAAAAACCTGGCGGCCGATGTCATTGATACATCCAATCTGACGCCGGGCGATTTCCGCAACATACTCTATGCCATGCTGTCGCTGAGTGACCGTGATGAACGCATGACCATCCTGATCCAGTCATTTGGCTTCAAGTATGGCATACCGGTTGACTGTGACAATGTCATCGACGTGCGATTTATTCCGAATCCATTTTACATCGAGAATCTCAAGACGATGTCCGGACTTGATGATGCTGTCCGAGATTATGTCATGGGTTTTGATGAAACCAGGATTTTTATGGAAATGCAGGAAAAAGTAATGGAATTTGCTATACCTTTTTATATTCGTGAGGGTAAAGTGCGTCTGACTATTGGGGTCGGCTGCACAGGTGGCCGCCACCGCTCGGTTGTCCTGGCTGAGGATCTGGCTAACCGTCTGCGTGACAATCACCTGCGAGTGGTTGTCGATCACCGCGATATTGATAAGGATCCGCAGAAACCGCGCAGCAGCGAACAGGCACAGCATGCTGACTAAAACTGAGGAAAAGATTATCGGTTATGCTAAAAATCCCGCCGGAGGCTTGAAAATAGCCGCACTTGGCGGCGGGACAGGTTTGTCAACCTTATTGCGCGGCTTGAAGCTGTATACAGACAATCTGACTGCGATTGTGACTGTTGCTGATAATGGCGGATCTTCGGGTATGCTGCGAGAAGATCTTGGCTTGTTGCCGCCAGGCGACATTCGCAACTGCATTCTGGCTTTGGCCGATGCAGAACCTCTGATGAATGACCTGCTTAATTATCGCTTCAAAGATGGCCGGCTCAGCGGCCAGAACTTTGGCAATCTGCTGATAGCTGCGATGGCGGCAGTTTCAGAAAATTTTGCTGATGCAGTCCGCAAAGTATCTAAAGTCCTGGCTGTCAAAGGAGATGTTTTGCCGGTTTCTTTGCAAAATCTGCAGATTGGAGCCCGGCTGTCGGACGGGTCCGTTATTCTTGGCGAATCGGAAATCGGTAATCGCCCTCCGCTGCCAGACAATCCTATAGTCGAAGTCTATATGGAGCCAGCTCATTCAGCTGTGCTGCCTGAAGCGATAGCTGCCTTGCGCAATGCTGATGTGATTGTGCTTGGCCCGGGAAGCCTCTATACGAGCATAATACCTCATCTGCTTTTTGCTGAAATCCGTGAGGTGATCGCGGCCAGTAAAGCACCGCGCGTTCTGGTCAGCAATATTATGACACAGCCCGCCGAAACACTCGGCTATGATGCTGCCCGCCACTTGTCGGCAATCCTTCAGCATGCCCGGCGCAGCAGCGCGAAAGGCTTTCTGGATTATATGATTGTCAACAATGCCTGGATTGACCAGCGGCTGATCGAACGGTACCAGTTGCAGAGTGCGATCCCGGTTCTGGCTGACAGAAACGCTGTCGAAACACTGGGTATCTGTATGGTCGACGCTCCGCTGGCTTGCGTCAGTAACGGTTTACTGCGCCATGACCATACCGTGCTGGCCAGAACAATTCTGCGCCTTGCCTTGGAAAGGCCGGGTCTGCGTCATGAGTAGCAAAAAAGTCACTTTTTCCCGTCAGATTAAAGATGAATTGTCCCGGGTGCCGTGTGAAAAGGATTGCTGCCAGCGGGCTGAACTGGCTGCGGCGATCTTTGGCGCGGGGCAATTCGTCAGTCAGCAGCAGGACGGATTCAAATCGATTATTCTGGCGACAGCGCACAGTGCCAGTGCGGCGCGATTGTCAGCATTAAGTCAGGAAAGATATGGTGATGGGCCTGAATGGCAAGCCAGCCGCGAACTGGTCAGCCTGACATTCAGCTCAGTAAAAGTAATCGAGGCCATTCGTAATGATTTGGCGTCTGTCTTTGGTTTTACTTTTTCTGAACGGAAAAGTCTGCACTTGAACTGCCCGCAACCCTGCTGCCGGCAGGCTGTTTTGCGTGCCTGGTACTTGACTTGCGGATCGATCAGTGAACCTGCCTCAGGATACCATCTCGAATTATCGATGCGCCGGCCCGAGGCTGCCAGGTCAGCTATCGCATTGCTGGCTGAGCTCGACATAAAAGCCGGCATTGTCAGCCGGCATGGCCATGATGTCGTCTACATCAAAGAAGGTCAGTACATTGCTGATTTTCTGCTGTTGACCGGCGCTCATCTTTCGCTGCTTGATTTCGAATCCCTGCGGGTGGAGAAAGAGATGCGTAATTCGGTCAACCGTATGGTTAACTGTGATAATGCCAACACCCAGCGACTCGCCGACACCGCAGCCCGCCAAATCGAGCTGATTCGCCGGATCAGTCAGGCGCTGGGTCTTGTCAGGCTGCCGGAGGACTTGCGGGTCACGGCTGAAATCCGGCTGGAAAACCCGGATCTGTCGATCAAAGAACTCGGTGAACAAATGCAGCCGCCGCTGGGCAAATCAGGCATGAACCATCGCCTGAAACGGCTTGAACGCCTGGCTGCTGAACTTTTACAGACTGAGGGAGGAGACGGCCATGGCCATTGATATTGTCCTGGTTGAACCTGAAATACCGCAGAATACCGGGAATATCGCCAGAACCTGCGTTGCGGTCGGTGCCCGGCTGCACTTGGTTGAACCGCTTGGATTTTCGATTGACGACCGTCAGCTGAAACGGGCCGGCCTCGATTACTGGTTTGATCTGGATCTGACATTGTGGCCTAACCTGGAAAGCTTGCTTCGTCAGAACGATCCGGCACAAATGATTTATTATGCAACAACCAAGGGCGGCAGGGTTTACACGGAGCCAGCCTTTGGCCAGCAGGTCATGCTGATTTTTGGCCGGGAAACCAAAGGCCTGCCAGAGGATCTGCTAATGGCCCGGCCGGATCGCTGCCTGCGCATCCCGATGCTGCCAGACCGGCGATCACTCAACCTGTCAAATTCTGTCGCAATCATGACCTACGAAGTTTTACGTCAGCAAGGCTGGCCTGGCCTTTTACAGGTTAAACCACCTATAGGTTGAATATGAGGCATACGATGATCAACGAGCAACGATTGGTTCAATTATTTTGTGATCTGGTGACGATTGATTCTCCTTCACGCAGCGAACGGGACATGGCAGACCACGTGAAAAGCCTGCTGCTCGATCTCGGCGGCCAGGTTGAGGAAGATACTGCCGGACAGGCGATCGGCGGTAATTGCGGCAATTTGTATGCGCAGCTGCCAGGACAGCTGCCAGGTGAACCCTTGCTGTTATCGGTTCATCTTGACACGGTTGAGCCAAGCCGCGGCAAACAGGCTATGGTCTGTGACGGTATCATTCGAAGTGCCGGTGGCACCATTCTCGGCGCAGATGATCTGGCTGGCCTGACAGCTATTCTTGAGGCAGTCCGCAGCGCTGACGAACAGGCCATTCCGCGCCGGTCGCTGGAGATTTTACTGACTGTAGCTGAGGAGCAGCATCTTCTCGGATCGCACCACCTGGAACCCTGGCGGCTCAAATCCCGTGAAGCATATGTTCTTGACACCAGCGGCGCGCCAGGCCTGGCAGTCTTGCAGGCTCCTGGCCACATCGGTCTGGTTTTTGAAATCTATGGCCAGGCAGCTCATGCCGGGATTGCAGCGGAAACCGGCATCAGCGCCATCCGGACTGCAGCCCTCGGCATTGCGGCCATGCGGCTGGGCCGGGTTGACGATGTCTCGACTGCCAACATCGGCCGGATCGAAGGGGGCGGCGAAACCAACGTGGTTGCTGATTATTGCCGGGTGACCGCAGAGTGCCGCTCATTGGATTTGGCATCTTTACGCACTTTGGCTGATGAACTGCGCGCAGCCATGAATCAAGCAGCGGAACAGACCGGTGCCCGTGTGGTTATTCATGAAAAGCAATCGTATCAGCCCTACCAGGTTGAGCGTGATCACCCGGTGGTCAGCCGCTTTGTTTCGGCTTGCGATCAACTCGGATTACCTGTCCGCCTCGTCGCAACCGGCGGCGGCAGCGATAACAATGTGCTGGCTTTGCATGGCATAACCGGTATCGTCTTGTCCTGCGGCATGTCAAAGGTCCATTCCAGTCAGGAAGAAATCAGCATCCGTGATCTGACAGACACAGCAAGATTGGTTAAATTATTGATTTGCTCTTGGTAAACAAATTTTTGTCGTGGTATAATCATTAGTTGCGCGGGTTTGATCGTGCAGACTAAATCTTGAGACGGAGTTTTCAATGATTACAGCAGCTTTGGTAGTCAGTATTCTTCTGGTTCTGGGTGTCATTTTTGTCAATGGCTGGACCGACGCCCCCAATGCAATTGCCACCGTCGTTTCAACGCGCTGCATGTCACCGCGTGCCGCGGTCATCATGGCTGTCGTGCTGAACACAGCAGGCGCGGGGATCATGACGCTCGTCAACGCAGAGGTTGCCAGTACCATTCTGAACATGGTCGATTTTACATCTGGTTCCTCCGGCAATGTAGCCAATCAGCCGCTGATTGTTCTGGCCTCATCTTTGTTTGCGATTGTTGTCTGGGCTACTGCCGCCTGGTACTTCGGCATACCGACCAGCGAGAGCCACGCCCTGATTGCCGGCATAACCGGCGGAGCCATTGCATTGGGCAACGGACTTGGTGCAATTGATTTCAGCCAATGGAATAAAGTGCTGATCGGTCTGGTTATTTCACTCTTTCTGGTTTTTTTCAGTGGCTTTGTTGTGGCTAAACTGATCATGGTGATTTTTGCCGCCATGCGCCGGGCAACAGCAGATCGGTTTTTCACCGGCGGCCAGATTTTCGGAGCCGGCTGTATGGCATTTATGCATGGCGCACAGGACGGCCAGAAGTTCATGGGCGTCTTTTTACTGGCTATTTTTCTGAACACTTCCGGCGGTTCCTCGGTGCCCACAACATTTGAAATTCCTTTCTGGCTGATACTGGCCTGCTCGCTGGTGATGGGCCTCGGCACATCAGCCGGCGGTTACCGGATTATCAAAGCCGTTGGCATGAGTATGGTCAAACTCGAAAAATACCAAGGATTTGCTGCTGATTTTGCTGCTGCCGGCTGTCTGCTGTTGGCTTCATTGACAGGCGTTCCAGTCAGCACGACGCACACAAAGACAACGGCCATCATGGGCGTCGGCTCAGCCCGCCGCTTTTCGTCAGTCAACTGGGGCGTGGTCAAAGACATGCTGATGGCCTGGGTTTTAACTTTCCCCGGCTGTGGCTTGATCAGTTTTCTGATGGCCAAGCTTTGCATGATGATATTTTGATTTTTAAAAGGAGAACGATATGGCACGCAAAAAGGATCTTAACTACTTTGATGTTTTAACCACAGCTTCCTGTTATGCTTATCAAACCGCCTGCCAACTGAATGAAATGATCTCGAACTATCACGATGTTGCACAGAAAGCCAAAGCCATCCACGACCTTGAACATGCAGCCGATTATGAGTGCCATCGGCTTTTTGAAGCTTTGAACATAGCATTCATCACGCCCATCGACCGCGAAGATATTTATGATTTAATAAAATCGATTGACGATATCACTGATTTGCTGGAAGACGTTGCCAACCGTTTTTACATGTTCAATATTGCCGCCGTTCGTCCTGAAGCAATCAAATTCTGTGTTCTGATGGAAAATGCCACACAACGCCTTTATGAATTGCTGCAGTCTTTCAAGAATCATAAAAAGAATCAGGCAACCGTGCATCGTCTCGTCAAAGAAGTTAATACATTGGAAGAGGAAGGCGACTGCCTGTACCGCGACCTGGTCAAAGAACTGTTCCTCAAAGAAAAAGACGTCATGGAAGTGATCAAATGGAAAGAAATCTTTGATGACATGGAAAATGTACTCGATGCCTGCGAAGATGTCGCTGATATCATTCAGGGCGTCGTCATGAAAAATAATTGATTCCGACCACATGATGCAGCAGGATTTTCAAGCATTTGAATGTGAACTGACCGTGTACCGCCACGGCTGCCTGCAAGTCCGCGTCAATCTGGACCAGGGTACGATGATCTGGAAAGACAGCCGGCAATGGTGCAATAATTTTGTACGCACTTTGTCCGATAACCAGATCGATGAATTCCGGGAACTGGCCAGCTTGATGCTAAAACTATCGGTCGAGCGTTTCACCGATCAGCTGCGTCCGGATCCCGCATCCAACGACCTTGAAACATTAATTTTCACAATAATTTTTGAAAACGAACGACTCACTCTGGAACATGCCCAGATTGATCCGGAGGCCTGGAGTAAATTGCGCCGGATGATCGA
>DMJC01000025.1 GCA_003451915.1 Clostridiales bacterium | reverse complement strand
CATTGTTTACCGTAAGCCCGGTGATACTCTTTGGGCATGCAGCCGACATGTTTGGTGAAAACCTGGCTGAAGTACTGGCTGGAACGGTAGCCGACCGACCCGGCGATCTCATACATCTTGCAGTCGGCTGACCGCAGCATTTCCATGGCTTGATCCATGCGGACGGTGGTGATGAAATGGTTGATGGTGACTCCGGTCTCTTTCTTGAAAAGAAAACCGAGGTGAGTCGGGCTTAAGGCGACTGCGTCTGCTATGTCATTTAAGCCCAGATCTTTGTCGGCAAAATTTTCCCGGATATAATTGATTGTTTTTTGCACATTGTGCGAGTATTTCTCAGCGGCATCCAGATCGTCAAGTAACTTGTCAATTTCATTGATAAGCCATTGCTGACATTGCCCGATATTGGCCACAGTTCTGCTGCTATCGTGGCGGGCCGAGATTTTCAGGGGTGATTGACCAGCCTCATGACTGAATAAATCAATCAGGTTGACCAGCGATTCCAGTGAACCGAAAAATCCGTTAAAATCGCGCCTGCTGACGATATCCTGAAAATGATGTTCGATCTGGCTGAGTAATTTATCGCGATTTTTACGCTTGATCATTGTGGCTAATTCGGCACTGTCCAGCACCTGCAAGGCGCCGATTCTCGCCAGGCGATCATCGGTCAGATCGATGATCAGGCCTGATCCCCAGAATATCCTGTTTCGAATGCTGGACTCATAGCGCTGATAAAATTCACGGGCCCCTTGCTGGTTGAGAAGTTCATTGATCAGAAAAATTGAAACGGTCCGGCTAAAGCGGTCGCCAATCTCGCGTTGCAGGTATTTGGCGAAAAGGTGCAGACATTCGCGAAGCTGCAAGTGCTGGCCGCACTTTCGATTGACAGACAATTCCAGGATCAGCCGCGAGCCGGAGACAACAAAAACGTGGTGAACATTGATCTGTTCATAAACAATGTCGCGGACAAACTGGATCTCAGCACTGTGGAATACTGACGGGTTAACTTTTTCCTGACAGACCATCTCAGCCAGCGGAAACGGCTGGTCGATTTCGCAGATCATATAGGCAAAGGATTTCTGCAGGGCGGCAGAAGATGACGAGTCTGCCGCAATACTGGCAAATGGGTTGACAGTTTCCGCCGCCGACTGCAGATTTATTTTAACCTTGGCTAAAAGAGCCAGCAAAGATTTCGCGTTGATCTCATCTTTCAGCAGGTAGCCAAAAGCACCCAGATCCAGGGCTTCTTTAACATAAGCGAACTCTGAATAGGAAGAAATCAAAATAACGATCGTAGCCGGGGCAACCATCTTGATCTGACGCAGCAAGTCAATGCCCTTCATCACGGGCATGACGATGTCGGTGATCACAACATCGGGTTTGAGGCGGCTGAATTTCTCAAGCGCTGACTTGCCATTATAAGCTTGCGCAACGATATTAAAGCCGCTCGCTTGCCAGTCAATCAGATTGACCAGGTCGTTGACAACCATTTTTTCATCATCGACAATCATCAGGTCCAGCAATTGATCACCCCAAGGCCATCTTAGCAACGTCGGTTCATTCAATCAGGTTTTTCGAAAATCCCCGTTCCTTCCGGCAGACGCGTCATGCCGCCATAGGTGCTGGTCATGCGCACGATACGTTCTTCACGGGCTGACTCGCCGAATGCCGAGAGAACCTCGGTGACATGGCAGGCCAGCTCGGCCGCCATCCGGTGCTTGCGGCCTTCAACCAGTGACTTGGCCATATCGACGACGCCCAGACCGCGCAGGTTGCCCTGATCCATGTGATAGGGCTGCGGAATGACCCGGAAATAATCGAACATCGACGGGCTGTGGATTTTTTCCAGTGCTTCGCCCATCGGTAGCCCCTTGATGGCGTCAACCATGCTTTCGCCGCGGAAGACCTTGACTTCACCCTGGAAAAAATTGGGATCCGGCACGATCAGCACACCGGCTGAACCATAGATCTCCAGGAAAGGCAGGTTGGCCAGCCAGACATCATAACTGGTGTTGATGTTGGCGATGACGCCGTTCTGGAACTCCATGATCCCGGCATAATGCGTGAAAGTCTCGACATCAATGATCTGGCCGGCGTTCGGGCTGCTGCGGACTACCCGCTGGTCAAAGGACTTTTTGGCAAAACAGCTGACCTTGCTGACTGCCCCGAGCAGCATGACCATGGCGGTGACGTAGTAAGGGCCGATGTCCATCATCGGGCAGCCACCGGGTTTGTAAAAAAACTCGGGCGACGGATGCCACAGTTCATGCCCGGAGCAGAGGAAGTTGGTGGTTGCCGCCAAGGGCTTGCCGATCCAGCCTTCCTCGATGACTTTCAGGCAGGTCTGCAGCGGCGAGCCCAGGATGGTATCCGGGGCGCAGCCCAGCATCAGACCCTTTGACTCGGCAAATTCCAGCGACTTTCGGGCATCGGCAAAACTCATGGCCAGCGGTTTTTCGCAGTACACATGCTTGCCGGCAGCCAGGGCTTTAATGTTGATTTCGTAGTGTGCTTTGGGAACGGTCAGATTGACGACCATTTCCACAGCCGGGTCGGCCAGTAATTCCTCGACCCCGCAGGCCTTGGCAACATCAAACTGATCGGCCAGTTCCCGGGCTTTTTCCACAAAAAGATCCGCGACAGCGATGACCTCAACCCACTGGCTTTTGGCCAGGTTGCCCATGTAGATTCTGCTGATGACGCCGCAGCCGACGATACCGAGTCTTAGTTTTTTATTCATTTTAATTCTCCGTGCCTGTTGTTTCAGCCCAGCTCGCCCAGGATCTTGCTCATGCAGTCGTAGCTGATTTTGATGCTTTCCAGTTCGGTCAGGACGGTCTGGTCCTGCTCGACAATGATGTTTTTGACCGAGCCGAGCTCCTTGGCCTTTTTCAGGATGGCGCGGATATCCATGATGCCGGTGCCGACTTCAGCGAAGTCCAGGTTGGATGATCCGAGCGGGTAGAAGACATCGTAAGTCACGCTGGTGCCTTCGGGGATAACCTCGAACAGGTTGACCGGATGCGTGCCCTTGCTGATGTCTTTCTGGTGCAGCAGTCGCAGTCGCTGACCGACCTTGTCCATGACCTCGACCGGATTCATGCCGCCGCGCTGAGCCCAGAAGGTGTCGAGCTCGAACATGACATAGCGGGGGTCGGTGTTTTCGAGAATGTAGTCATAGGCATATTTGCCGTCGAATTTCTGGAATTCCATAAAGTGATTGTGGAAGTAGAATTCAAGGCCGGCCTTGTAACTTTTTTCACCCATCTTGTTCAACCATTCAGCCCTCTCGAAAACAGCATCCTTATTTTTATAGAAGAAAATCGGGGAGCAGAAACCCAGGCTGCCCAGCTCATTGCAGTAGTCGATGATTTTATCCCAGTCCAGCTTTTCATGGAAAGCGACCATCGTATTGACAACCGAGAGACCCATGTCAGCCAGACGCTTTTTCAGTTCGCGGCCACTCATCTCCGGTTCGAATTCACCATTGTTGTATGGGAAGATGGCAAACTCGATGTTCTTGTAACCAATATCGGAAACCTTCTGCAAGGTTCCCATGTAATCTTTTTCCATGGTCTTGCGCACGGAAAACAGTTGTAAGCCAATCGGCATTGTCGTCATATGTTTATCCTCCATTCATGATCAGCTGATCAAAGCATCCTGCCCAGCGTTGCCAGATTCTCCGCAGCGCTTTGGAATTCAGACTTGCTGCCGCACTCGGTCTGGGCGACCATGACATACTGCAGGGCGTCCATCGTTTTAGCCTTTTTAAAGATCGCCTTGAAATCGATCAGGCCGTTGCCGATCTCGGTATAGTCGCCATGATGCGTATGAATTTTCGGATAGAACGCATTGTCAAACGCGCCATCGACTTCGACCAGGTTGAGATTCTTAGCTTCCTTGTCCAGATCCTGGACCTGGAGAATCTTGATACGCGAGCCCAGTTTGTCCATCCACTGTACGGGATCGACACCGCCGCGGGTAGCCCAGTAAACGTCGAATTCGAAATTGACCAGGGCCGGATCGGTGTTTTCCAGCAAGATGTCAAAGATGCGTTTGCCATCGTACTGCTCAAATTCGTTGTAATAATTGTGATAATGGAAGGCCAGACCCTGGTCGGCACATTTTTTACCGAGTTCATTGAGCTTGCCGCTGAAGTAATAGGCTTCTTCCGGCCGGCTTCGGTTCTGGTTAAGGTTGTAAAGGTACATCGGGATGGTGATGCCCTGACAGCCGGCCTCCTTGAGATAGGCGATGACCTCGTCCCAGTTCAGGTAGGGGTGATGAACAACATGGCTGGAAACGATGGTCAGCCCGAGCTTTTCCGTGGCTGCCCGCAGTTCAGCTGCCGGGCAGGGCACGTCGAAGCGGGCCAGATGCGGACTCTCAAAAAACAGTTCGATGTTCTTGTAGCCAAGCGCGGCAACCTTCTCGATGGTTCCCATGTAGTCGTGAACCATGGCTTTGCGGACAGAATAGAGATAGAGTCCTGCTTTTAATGTGCTCATTTTCTTACCTCACTGTTGTTTAGTAGGGAAGGCCGCCGGTGCGGTCTTCATTGTAGATCTCGACATACAGCCCCATCTCTTTGGCCAGGTCGAGATAGGCAAATTCCATGCCTTCGCCAACTTTACCGTTGTCTTCTTTGGCCTGGATCCAGGGTTTGCTGCCGAAATGCTTTTCAACGTCTTTGATGATATCGCCGAAAGAGTCCTTCGTCCGGACGGCAATGTGGTGCAAGCCCGGGCCGTGCTCAGCNNGGCTGGATCAGCTCAATTTCCATGCCGAAGCACTGGCAAAACGCACAGCGGATCTCCAGCATGCCGGGTTCGCCGTTAACCAGCATTTTGGGGAACAACTCCGGTCCGAATTCCAGGATCTTCCAGGGCCCGAAGCCGAGGAACTCCTCGTAGTGTCTGATAGCCTTGTCAAGGTCGTCGACAAGAATGCCCAGCTGCATCAGATGGGTGAATTTAGGTTGCATATAATCCTCCAGAATGTTTTTAGTCGTTTTTCATAGCCTGGTCGAAAGCGACTGTTGACGGCGAGAAGTTGATCTTTTTAACAAATTCGCAGGCTTCCGTCGCGCCGAAGACACGATCCATGCCGCTGTCTTCCCAT
>DMJC01000273.1 GCA_003451915.1 Clostridiales bacterium | reverse complement strand
GGATCGCGGTCATGTCTGGTCAGGATTCGCCGGCCGGCTTCGCCTCGCTGGAGGCGGATAAGGCGCTGTGATGAATCGCCGCCGGCAGCGCCTCGACGGCATCGCCCAATTCGCCGGCCGCCCGGGCCAGGCGCTTGACGATGTCCGCCACCTCGTTGTCGAATTGGCGCAGTGTGCCGGCGAGTTCCTCGCGCATGCCGCTGTCAAAATCGCTGACGGCCGTTTTCAGATTGCTGTTCAGCGCTTCGATATCCATGTTGATCTGCTGGGCGAACAGACTCATGCTGCGGGCCTCTTCGCTCATGACGTCGGTCAGGCTGCGCAAGCTGCCGCCCAGGGCATCGTTCTGGTTACTGATCGAGTTGTTGACATTCTTGATCAGATCCTCGGTCAGGTTGGCAAAGCCGATCATCAGCTGGTCGATGCGAGTCGCCAGTTCGTCAGATAACAGCGTGATCTGGCCGCGTACGGCATCGAGATGACGCTGGTTGGTCTCGTAAATCTCGTTGGCCTGCTTTTGCATCATCTGCGTCTGCTCGGCTGAACCGGTCATGACGTTGGGTGGCACGTTGGACAGACGCATCAAGTCAGCTGACATCTGGCTGATCGCTTCGCTGAGGCCGGCCTGGCTGCCTTCGTAGACACTGCCCATGACCTCGGCAGCCTTGCTCATCACACTGGAAGAATGCTTCATCGACTGCAGGTCTTCCGACATCGTCTTGCGGGTCTCGATCAGCTGTTTGAAGAGATCGCCGATGCTGGCCTGCAACGTTGTTGCCGCTTCGTTCTGCATACGCAGAACCTCCTGGACATCGGCCGCATAGCTTTGCGCCCGGATTAAAGCTTCTGAAGCATCGTGCAAACGTAAACTAATCGGGTCGAGATAACCGGCCAGTTTGCCGGATACAGCCTGGCCAAAGTTCTCTGCAAGGCTTTGCAGGGCATCCTGCTGACGGCGAGCCGACTCGGCCAGCGCGTCAAACTGAGCTTTGCGGAAGTCGTCAATGGCCGTCGCCTGGGTCGTGGTGATTTTGTTCAGAGCCGTTGTCTGTTGTTCGTTGATGGTCAGGAAATTGCTGGCCTGGCGTTCATCGATCTGGCGCAGAACAATCGCCTGGCTGTCGCTGAGCTGGCGAATGGCCTCGAGCTGCTGTTGTCGCATCAGCTGCAGGCCCTCTTGCTGTGCCTGGCTGACCCGTTCATACGAAGTCTGCTGCTGGCTGGAAATGGCCGTCAGCGTTTCATTCTGGTTAGCCTGCAGTTTATCGAAGGTCTCGGTCTGGCGGGTCGTCGCCTGCTCCCAGAGACTCTGCTGCGTATCACGGATAGCCTGGATGATGCTGTCATACTGCGCACGCATGGTCAAAGCTGTTTGTTCGCTGGTATCCGAAATCCTCGTCAGCGTGTTCTGCTGCTGATCGGACAGGTTTTGTGTGGAAAGCCGCGTCTGCTCAGTCAATGTAGTCAACAAGTGGGTCTGGCTGTCCGCCAGCTGCGTGATGATTGATGTCAGTTTTTCCTGCAAGATCGACCAGGACTTCTGACTAACGGTGTTGACATGTTCCAGTGTGTGTGCCTGTTCCTCAACGACCTTTTCCAGGGCAAACTTCTGCGACTTGCCGAGCTCCTCGACCATCTGCTGATTAGTTGCACTCAAACCCTTGAGCATGGAATCCTGCTGGCTGGCCAGCACTTCAGATATTTCCTGATAACGCTTGAACCATAATTCAGACTGTTTGTTCTGGCGCATCTCCAGGTCAGTGTACAGTTTGGCAACCTTGTTGTCGGCCTGCTGCATCTGCTTGTCAAGCTGCGTCACCAGTACGCCCAGTGATTCAGTACTTTTGATGACAGCGGGCGCAACTGTAGCCGACATCACATACTTGACGGCATTGGCAACCGCGTCGGTCATCTTGCCGGAAGCCAGCGACTGCACCTGCTGGGCTACTTCGTTGACCGAGCGGGCCATATGGGCATCATATTCCTGCATCTGGAAAATCATGCGGGCTGTCTCAGCGGCATGGCTGTAGGTCGGCACACGCCGTTCAAAGGCGACCATCAACAGTTGCCAGTTGTGTTCGAGCCTTTGCATCAGAACCTCATTGGACTGGTGCAGGATCAGCATGCCGACCGCAGCCAATACAACGGGCAGCAACGCAAGAAGCCGCAGCAGATCGTTGTCAAGTCCACCCGCAATGATAAAACCCGACGATAAGGCCAGGGTTGAAATGGCCACACCGGCCAGTAAAACAGCAAAGCCAAAAGATCTTTTAGTGATCCTGCTGGCTAACGGTTCAAGTATCTCAGGCATCGTCAGATGGATCTGCGGCGTCGGCACCCACAAGCCGTGATACATCGACTTGCTGTCTTCAACCATTTTGGCAAATCGCTGGCGGAACTCGGGATTCATCAGCTGATCAATCAGTTCGCTGATCAGCTGCAGATTGTCAATCCGGCAGCCCGGCAAGTCATCAAGCTCGGCTGTCAACTTGCGAAAACGGCGATTGACCGTCCGATACATACTAAACAAGCCGGCAAAGAAAACCCCGATCAGGATCAGCAGCAAGGCCGTCGCAATCAGGACAATAATAACCCAGGGCAAGTGGACCTGTTGTATCAATTCTTCCCACATCGTCATGCGCCTAGCCCCTTCCTCAGACCTCTATTGACGAAATCTTTACAAAGAATTTTCATTATTTTATCACCCGATGACAGGTCAAACGATCTCCGAAGCATAATATTGCGCAAAAATCGTCATGACAAGTCACGTCTATTATACACTAAAAAGTAATGACGCCACAACGGACAAGCCTGCAAAAAGGACATTATAACAAACTCTTAGGGAAATTGTAGCATAACCGTCACACAAAAGAGAAATAGTAATAATTTTGTCTTGCATGATTTGTCATGACCCTATTGCAATGACGAAAATCCGTGCTATAATGGGAATTGCAAGGTTGACCTGATAGAGCTTTTAATTTATCAATCACTGTAAAAAGTCTTATCACCGAAACCGGCGGCCATCGGGGGGCAACTCCGAAATCTCTCATACCAAATTAAAAGAGCGAAAAACGGAGGTAGAAAGTCATGAAAAAGAACCTGAAGAAACGGAACAAGAAGGGCTTTACCCTGATCGAACTCGTCGTCGTCATCGCGATCCTCGGCATCCTGGCCGCGATACTGATCCCTGTCATTGGTGGTTTTATCAAGAGCGCGAATCTTTCTAAAGATGAAGCAAATGCGAGAAACTTATTTAATTCCACTGCAATTATACTATCGACCCAAACATCAACACAAACTTTAGTTGATGGTGATACAAGATATGCGCAGTATATGACACTTCCAACTGCAGTTGATGTTGTGGCTGCAACTTTAGCTGCACCAGCATATCCACCTCTAAGCTCAGGCAATATTGGAACAAACGTGTGTTCTGTAGGTACTGATAATAAAACTGTTTATTGGGCGCAATATGGTGGTGT
>DMJC01000274.1 GCA_003451915.1 Clostridiales bacterium | reverse complement strand
GTACCGGCCTGCCAGGCCTTAAAAAAGTCAAAATCGACGGCCAGCGCTTTGCTGACGGCGGACTTGCTGAAAATGTTCCATTGACGATGCTGCGCGACCGGGGCTATCGCCGGATCGTCGCCATTGACCTCGGTGAGCATGTCGTGCTCAAAAGTCCATTGCTTGATAATCTGCAGCTGACCTACATCCACGACCGACAAGATCTGGGAGCCATGCTGGACATTTCACCTGAGGTTCTGCAGCATAATCGCCGCCTCGGTTATCTGGACACCATGAAAACCTTCGGCCGCCTGCAAGGTGATTTTTATACTTTTGACTTGTCAGAACACCACCGGCTGGTTCAACGTTTCGGCGCTGAAAACCTGCGCGGACTCGAACAAGCCGCTGAAGCTTACGGTATTGATCGCCTGCCGATTTACACAGCCGATACTTTTATCGATCTGATCCGTGAACGTCGTCAGTCCTTTGAAGAGGATTATCAGCACCTTCGTGAAGCCTTGCAGGTCGATCACAAAATTCGGTCAATCATGAGCGGCCGGCTCAAGATGCTGGACATGATACCGCCCATGCGGCTGGCCTTTCTGATGGAAATGACTGCCAAAGCAAGAAACAGCGGCCGTCTGCAGCGGCTGCCGATGCACCTGCTTGGACAGTTCGACCTGGCGGTGCAGGCGCTGCAAGCGCTGGACAAGTAACAAGTAACAGGAACAAGTAATAAGGGTGAAAGGTGAAGGGTACCGCCTTCGTCGCTGATTTTTCGCGAAGCAACACCCTTCACCTTTCACTTTTCACCACTTTGTGCCTGCTCTTCCTGAGCCATGATTTCGTTAAGCATTTCCATTTGCATTTCCTGAGTTTCCAGCAGGTTCTGCCACTGATGAGAAATCAGATGATCTAGTTTTTCATTTAAATGACGGATTTCGAGTTCAGCCTTGAGATTGATTTTGAAATCATGCTCGGCTCGCAGCCTATCTTTGGCTTCTTGCCTGTTCTGGCTCATCATGATTATCGGTGCCTGAATAGCAGCCAGGCAGGATAGCATCAGATTGAGCAAAATAAACGGATATGGATCAAACGGCCGTGCAATCAGTACAATAGTATTAATCACAATCCAAATGAACAGGATTGAAGCAAAAATGATGATAAACCGCCAACTGCCGCCGAAGCTGGCTACCCGGTCTGCAATACGCTCACCGAGCGTTAACTGGCTGGTAAACTGATCATTGACGTTACGGGATAAAAGTTCGTGCTCAGCCAGACTTCGGGCAACTTCGGATTCCAGTTCGGTGAGTTCACCTCGTTCATGTTCAAGGATTTCCTTGATATGCTTCGTGCGGTAATGATTTAAATCATTCAGGCAAATATAACCTTCACCAGTCCATTCAGGATGTTCACCTTTAATTGTGTCAATTACTGCCTGATGAACTGTCTCAGCTGGCTGCAATTCTGAGATCGGTTTGATCTGGTGACAGATCTGGCAAGCCACTCGGTTTATTTCACGATCACCCATCAACAACACCCTTCACTTTTCACATTTCACCCTTCACTGCTTATTACTTTCCATCAAAGTTTCCCAATCACTCTTTTCCGGCAGCGGCAAGGCAAAACGCTTTTTCAGCCAGGCTTCGGCCAGGCCGACCCATTTGGCGGCGTCAGGGTTGTTTTGGCTCCAGGAACCTGAACTGGCTTGATCAGCCAGGCTCAGGCCGAGCATGCCTTCTTCAAAAATGTGAATTTCGAAGGGGATTTTATGCGTGGCCAGCGCTGTGGCCATGATCGTCGAATGAGCTACAGGCACAAGCGAATCAGCTGCTGTTGCCCAGAGGAACATCGGCGGTGTCTGATCGTTGACCTGACGAGCCGGGCTGACTTCGGCAAGCAGCTCGCGAGAAGGTTTTGTTGTGCCGGTAAAAGCAAGAACTGAGAGCTCAAACAAACCGCGGGCAAGCGGATCGAGCTGGCCGGTTGCAGCATCTGCCAACAGAACATAGTCACTTAATGTGTAAGCAAGAATCGTAGCTGCCGGTTTGAATTTATTCGCCGGCTGTCTGAAAAATTCCGTCATGACCGGTGCATACCAGTAGACGGAATACATGGCACAATTGTGAGCACCAGCTGAGAAACCACAGATGGCAATGCGATCGGTGTCTAGTAACCATTGATCAGCATTTTCGTGCAGTTTGAGGAAAGCTTTACCGATATCGCGCATCGGAGCGGGATGAACGCAGTGCTGTTTGGGCGGGATCTCCTGACCCAGCTGGGGGAAACCGGACTTGCCTTCAAAATAAGTCGAATAGCGTAAGACAAAAGCATGGTAACCCATAGCAGCAAAGCGCAGGGCGATCGGTTCGCCTTCGCGGTCGGAGCAATTCAGATAGGCACCACCCGGGCAAACGAGAATAGCCGGCCGCTTTTTGCCATTCATCAATTCGGGTGAGTCAGCAATAATATAGCTGGTCAATGTCACGTCGTCACGGTTTTCGTAGAGCTTAAAAACTTCAGAACGCATTTGTCGGAACCTCCTTGAAATTGATGTTTACATTATTGTACTACATTTTAAGGAACTGGTTCATGATTAAAGCAAGCTTCATCACGATGTTTTGATAATGACATCGCTTTCGCCGAGCGGACATTTACGAACAGCCAGCGAATATAAATAAGGATAGCGTACTTTAAGCTGGCACATTGATGACAGCCATTCAATCAGCAGCAACTGAACAGCACGTTGAATATCTCCGGACAGATGCAGCACATCACTGGCTGGCAGTGCCAATAAATCGTCACGGCTTCTCAGTTCATCATGCACATGATAAAGTGCCCAGAGCATTTCCGTAAACCGGTCGTGCTCCAGGAGACTTGGATTTTCGAATAAGCTCAGAATCTGACTCTTTTTATCTATAAATAAATTGGCTAGGTCGGGTAATTCATGCAGGTCGATGACGACCTTGACAGGCTCTTTTTCCAAAAGATTTATCGCCGCATTAAATTTACTGTCCTGCCAGCGGCCATCAGGCTGCAGGCGTTCTGCAAGATCAGGCAGGTCGACGATAAATCCGCGCAGACCACGGATTAAGTCATGACCAGCTTCAGCAAAAAACTCATTGATTACGATGCTGATTTTTTCCAGCATTTGCTGCCGCTGACGATAAACCAGCACAGTGTTCAAACCCAGTGTGACAAGC
>DMJC01000040.1 GCA_003451915.1 Clostridiales bacterium | reverse complement strand
GCCACTTCCTGGCGCAAAATGCATTTTACTGATTGTTTTTACTCTGACTTTGGCAGCTTGTATACCGTCTGACCCAGTCACAACAGCTACTATGACCACAATTTCTGAGACGACAACGGCTCAGACAACGATAGTGACCAGTGAAACGCCCGCTACAACGACTGTCGCTACGACAATCGAATCGACTAGTGCCACAACAACTACGGCCGTCGAAACGACAGCTGTTCCGACCACCACAAATGACGGCACGTCTGTTCTGACTGGTCAATTTGATGGTGCCGAATGGGGTGATTATCTGCACGTCAACATTCTGGGCGATGATGGCCTGTCTTACAGCTTTTTCGTTCTCAAGTACCCTGGCCTCGATGTCGAAACACTGACGGTCGGCCAAAAAGTCAAGGTCATCTGGAAGAACAGCGATGAATATCTGAATCCGCCGGGTGAGACGCGGAACATTGACGTCGCGATCAGCATTGAATTAGTTGGATAAAAGGTTTTTAAAAACTTTCAATCTCACGACCCAGCTCGACACTGCCACTGATCATAACGTTATCATTGGCGCGGTCAACGATAACGGTAATGACATCAGGCCAGCCTTCACCCCGTTTATTGTACAGAATTTCTCCGGCAGCGAGATTTTCAACAACATAGACCGAGCAGCGGCTATTGATTAGCCCGATGGCAGACATGCGTTTCTGTCGTTCGATGTCTTGTCGTAGTGTGTACCTCGAAAGCAATTCATATAGTATGAATTCTGATCTTGTCATTGTTAAATAATCTCCATTTGCAGAGTGTAATTCCGTGATCTTATAGGTATAAAACAGATTATTTTTCTTTGATGCTTTCCGGCAAATCAGCCTCTTTCAGATATCGTTTCAGTAAAAACGCGCAGAAATATGGAAATGTAAGAATACGTTCGTTGTACCCGATATTGCCATGCGTCAGTTTTATCCCAAATCGGATATCATTATACTTTTTGCTTTCGATCAGTGTATTCATCGATTTGGCTTTGCCATTTGTCGCCTTAACTTCGATCGGGATTAAATAAGAAGTTGATCTGACAAAAAAATCCTGTTCCAACGTCGAGTCTTCGCGTCTGTAATAAAAAAGTCCATAACCGCTTTTGCTGAGTGCTTCTGCGACGATATTCTCAAACAATGCGCCTTTATAGACGCCAAGATTTTTGTTGGCTCGTAAATCCTCCTGAGCTTCTTCATCCAGCATGGCAACCAATAGTCCTGTATCGGCAAAATATATTTTATACTTTGTTTCGTCATAATTTCCTTTAAGTGGCAGTTCCGGAAAATTCAAACAATAGCAGATATTTGTCATACCGGCATCATTCAGCCATTCAATACAGCCACGATAATCCTTGAAACGGGCACCGGATGCAACCTTCGATATCTGGAATTTTTTATTATCTTTTGCCAGTTGCGGCGGAATCTGATTGAATACATTCAATATTCGTGTTTGATCAATACCCTCAGCATACTTTCGGATGTCTTCCTTATAGTCTTCGATCAATTGTCGTTGAGTATCCAATGATCGCTCAAATGTTCCTTTGCTGATATATTCACGCACAACTGCTGGCATTCCGCCGAGAACACTATAATCGAGAAATAATGAGTTGCAGACCGTCATCTCCAATTCATTGAATGGCTTATGTTCCTTCATGTGCGCAAGCATATTTGATACAAATGTATCATCATATCCTTTAGCCCAAAGAAATTCTTCAAAATCAAGAGACCACATTTTATAATCTGTCTTATAGCCAACGCTGTTGCTTTCGATTTTTTTATAATTAATTCCCAGCATTGACCCGCTGCAGATGACATCAAAGCGGCTATCGATGTCGAAAAATTTCAAAGATGTCGAAATGTCTGGATATTCCTGAATTTCATCGAAAAAAATCAATGTTTTCTCAGGAATAAACATTTTCGATGGATCAATCAAAGATATATTCTTGATAATATCATCGGTTCGATAACCGTCAGTTGTTATCATTTTATATTTTGGCTCTTCAACAAAGTTGATGATGATAACACTTGTGTAATTTTCAGTGGCAAACTTAGAGATCGACTCGGTTTTTCCAACTTGTCTGGAGCCCTTAACGATCAGAGGTTTTCTATCCGGGTCTGCCTTCCAGTCAGCTAAAAAACTGTCAATTTTGCGTTTTAAATACAGCATAGCATATCCTCCAGCAGTTTATAATCTGATTATAGACTATCCAGACTTGATAATCAAAGGATTTACAAAAAAATGAGCGAATAATTGACAGTTCAACACACTTTTCCTAGCGAATAATCAGCGATTCAACACAAAAATCCTAGCCAATCATCCTTCTACTTCCCTTCGCCAGGGAATCGAATCTGAAGCACCTGGCCGGCTGACGCAAATCGCAGCGGCCGCTGAAGCTTTCAGCATGACCTCATGAATCGGCTGTCCGGCAGCGATACCCTGCAGAAAATAACCTGTAAAGGTATCGCCGGCAGCTGTTGTGTCGACAACCGGCACACGCCGGGCCGGCTGTCGCACGACATGGTTGCGGTCAAGGTAAATCGCGCCTTCGCTGCCCAGGGTCAGGACCACAGCCGCCTGCGGCCATCGTTCGATCAGCCTGCCAGCCATCTGCTCGCCTGTCCGGCTGTCGGCTTGTCCAGAATTGCCAGTCAAGGCAGCCGCTTCGATTTCATTCAAAATGAACCAGCTGACATACTTTAGCGGGTAATCTGACAACGAAGCAGTAATAGGCGATGGATTCAGCGCAATGTTCAGACCGCGCTGATGCGCTTTTTCCATGATCAAAGCCACGTGATTGATTTCATTTTGCAGAAGCAGAATATCTCCTGCAGCAAAAAAGTCCAGCGTTTCATCGATATCGGTCTCTGCAATCTGCTGATTGGAGCCGCCATGCAGGATGATGCAGTTCTGCCCGCTTGCATCAACCTGAATCAAAGCATGGCCTCCCGGGCCAGCTGAACGGCGAATAAAACGCGTATCCACGCCATTATCAGCCAGACAATCAACCAGCCGCTGACCATCGCTGCCGACCCGGCCGGCATGAAACACCGTCGCGCCGGCTCTCGCTAAAGCAATCGACTGGTTCAGGCCTTTGCCGCCGTTGAATATATCCAGGCGATCTGACAGGATGGTTTCGCCCGGCCGGACAAAATGCTCAACCTGATAAACAAAGTCAAGATTCAGCGATCCAAAGTTTAAAATTCGCATCGAATGACAACCTCAGCATCATAATCAGAACGAAACAATATAATCATAACACAGGCTGATTGACTTTGGCATGGCCAGTGGTTAAAGTTGAAGCATAAACAGTACAAAGGTGGATTTTATGAAGATTTATCAGGCTGATTCTTATGTCTCCATGTGCCGTAAAGCCGCCAATATCATCTCCGCCCAGGTCATCCTTTACCCGCGCAGTGTGCTGGGTCTGGCCACCGGTTCAACCCCGCTGGGAATTTACAGGCAGCTGATCGACTGGTATAAAAAAGGTGATCTGGACTTTGCCGAAGTGACGACCTTCAATCTGGATGAATATGCCGGCATGTCATCCGATCACCCGCAGAGCTACAGATCTTTTATGAACGAAAACCTGTTCGACCAGATCAACATCAATCGTGCCCGGATCAATTTCCCCGATGGCACGGCTGAACATATCCAGGCTGAATGTTCCCGCTATGATGACTTGATTCGCAGCAAAGGCGACATCGACATGCAGCTGCTCGGTCTGGGCCACAACGGTCATATCGGTTTCAATGAGCCCGGGATCGCTTTTGAAAAGGAAACCCATTATGTCCAGCTCTCGGAAAGCACCCGGCAGGCGAATGCGCAATTTTTCACTGACGGTGAATCGGTTCCTGACTATGCTTTCACTATGGGCATCAAGGCAATCATGCAAGCCAAGAAAATCCTGCTGGCAGTCAGCGGCAGCTCGAAGGCAACGATATTGAAAAGAGCCTTGACTGGCCCGGTACTGCCTGAAGTGCCCGGTTCAATTCTCCAACTGCACCCTGACCTCACAGTCGTCGCGGACAGCGAAGCCCTGAGCGATCTGTTAAAAAAATGATCCGAGGTGTCTGACATGCAATTCAAACAAGAAAAATCCGCTATATTCGTGCCCGATCACCAGCCTGCCGAGCAAGCCCTTCGCCGGACCACCCACCTGGCAATCGCCGCGCATCAGGACGATCTGGAAATTATGTCTTATCATGGCATTCTGCAATGTTACGGTCATGACGACCGCTGGTACACCGCCGTCGTGGTGACCGACGGCAGCGGCAGCCCGCGCAGCGGTTTGTATGCTGCATATACCGACCAGGCCATGCAGGTTGTGCGGCGGCTCGAACAGGACAAGGCTGCAACGATCGGCGAATACGGTGCCATAGTCCATCTGGCTTATCCCAGCAGTGATGTAAAAGACCCAGCCAACCCCGATGTCGTCAACGATTTGGTCAACCTTATAACGCAGGCTCACCCTGAAATTGTCTACACCCACAATTTGGCTGACAAGCATGAAACCCACATCGCTGTCTCGTTGCGGGTTATCGCCGCCATCCGGCAGCTGCCCGCGGTCGACCGTCCGGCCAGACTGTACGGCTGTGAAGTCTGGCGCGACCTCGACTGGTTGAGTGATGATGAGAAAGTCCGCTTCGATGTGTCAGATCATCCCAATCTGGCTGCTGCGTTGCTCGGTGTTTTCGATTCGCAGATCGCCGGCGGCAAGCGTTATGACCTGGCTGCGGTCGGCCGCCGGCTGGCTAATGCCACTTTCAGCCAGTCGCACGGTGTCGATGAAAGTCCGGCGGTCAGTTTTGCCATGGATCTGACACCCCTGATCCAGGATGACACCCTGGAAATCACCGGCTATATAACCGATTCCATCAGACGTTTTCAGGAGCAGGTCACCGCCGCGATCCGGCGTTTTCAATAGGAGGTTTCTGTCATGCCTGACATGCTGGTCAAACTGTATGATCTGCCTGCTGCTTTCCCCGAGGAAGTATTCGAAAAGCAAAACATTGTGATTCGCCGGGCCTTGGCTCCCGATCTTGTCCCGGTGACTCGCTGGATCGAAAAAACATTCGGCGCAGGCTGGGCTGGTGAATGTACAGTCGCTTTCGCCCGGCAGCCGATCAGCTGCTTCATCGCCATCCGAGACGGCGAAGTCATCGGGTTTGCCTGCCACGAGGCTACTTGCCGCGGCTTTTTCGGACCGACCGGCGTCGATCCCTCCTGCCGCGGTCTGGGCATCGGCAGGCGTCTGCTGCTCGAATGCCTGCAGGATATGAAAAACAACGGCTATGCCTATGCAATCATCGGCGGTGCCGGGCCGGTCGAATTCTACGAAAAATCAGTCGGCGCAACTGCTATTGCCGGCTCTATTCCCGGCATTTACCGGGATATGCTGAAAAATCTCTGAATCCGACCTTATAGTTGCCGTTTGTAATGCAGTCGCATCGCTTCGTTCCAGTCCAGGCCCAGGATGCCATCAAGCAGCGCCCGTGCCTGGGCTTCGCTTTGCGTAAACGGATCCATCAGAATCATGGCCAGCAGAAGATTATAGTCGCCCTTTTCGAATGCAGCCAATTCCATTTCGCAGGGGGCGATTTTTTCACGGTAAATAAAAGACAGAAAATGCCTCGGCAAAGGATTGCAGCGAATGCCCTGGACACCCTTGGCACTGCACAGTGCAGGAATTTCAACCTGAAAATCACGCGGAATGCCGGGAATAAAGTCACCATCGTTCATAATGTTGACAATGACAGTACGCTCGACGCCACAATGGATGGCTTCGATGAGAGGTACAACCGGCTCGCCGGACAGCACCGGCGGAAAAATTTCAGAAAGGCGGATATCAAGCCGTCCTGCGTGTTCGCGGATTGCCCGCGCCTGGCTCTCGACCCAGCCGAAATAGCCCAGATACCCTTCGATTGGCTTTTCACGCCAGGTTTCAGCTACTTCATCATCTGTATGATACCACCAGGGCCAGGAGCCGCCGCCAGGTGTTGCTGTATCACCGACCGGCCATAAACCGTACTTTTGATAGAGATCAACCGCCATTGGGCCTTCAAAGTCGGAATACCATACCGTTTTGAAATAATCTTCACTTTTTTCAGCAATCCAGCGGTCCAGCAAGGGATATGCATCCTGACCTTTGTAATAAAACTTATTGAGAAAAACAAAATGATTGACGCCGATGCTCTCAAAATTGACATCGGATCGATCCAGCCCCAATTTCTCACAAAGCCGGAAAACACCGGCAAAACCGTGACACATGCCGACGATATTAGAATCCGGATATTTACGTTTCAGATAAGTAATACCGGTGATGACGGGGTTAGCCC
>DMJC01000218.1 GCA_003451915.1 Clostridiales bacterium | reverse complement strand
CAATGCTGATGTCACAGTCAGTGAGCCTGGCTTTCGGATGCCGCGCATGGTCATGCAGAGGTGTTCAGCTTCAACGACAACCGCGACACCCAAAGGCTGAACTGCTTTGATCAGGGTGTCGGCTATCTGTGACGTAAGCCGCTCCTGAAGCTGGGGTTTGCGCGACATGACATCAACAATTCTTGCAATTTTACTTAACCCGAGAATCCGTCCATCCTGAGGGATATAGACAACATGCGCCCGGCCAACGAACGGGAGCAGATGATGTTCGCACATCGAATAAAAAGGTATGTCGCCGACCATGATCATTTCGTCGTGGTCTTTCTCATGAAAAACCCGAATCGAATCGCGAACGTCCATATGCAGGCCGGCAAAAACTTCTCCGTACATCCTGGCAACTCTGGCAGGTGTGTCTATCAGGCCTTCACGGTCAGGATCTTCGCCGATCGCTTCCAGAATGTCGCGAACGGCGCGCTCGATTTTCGGGTAGTCCATAGCCCGCGGTAATGGACTGGATGATTCTGAATCATTCATAGCTTAATCCTTTTCCTTTTTATTTCCTAATTTCTGGCGACGATACTCCATGGGTGTTTTCCCGAGATGCTTCCGAAAAGCTGCGTTAAAACGCTGAGGGCTGGAAAAACCAACCTGGGCTGCTACGCCACTGACCTTGATATCTTTCTGCTCAAGCAGCTTACAGGCCCGGTTAACACGGACTTGCATCAGGAAGGTCATTGGACTCATGCCCGTTTCATCGCGGAAAGCCCGCGTGAAATAACCTTGGCTGAGAAATACATATCCAGCTGCGTCGGCAACTGTAATGTCGCGATCGTGATTTTCAACAATGAAATCACGGGCGATCCGGACTAGTTCACGAGCTTTGCCTGAACGGACCCGTAAGCTTTCTTCCCACTCTTCGCGCAGTCCGCGAGCCAGGACTACCAGTAACTCCATTGCCATCAGCTGCATCATCAGTTCTCGGCCATAGGCTTCGAGTCGGCTCTCACGCAGGATTCGCTCCACAAGCGCTGCTATATCCTGCCTGCTCTTTCCCCGGATTAAAATAAACGGATCATTGGTTTTTTCATTATCAGATAAATCATGACCAGAAGCAAAATTAATAAATTGTTCTAAGGTACGCGGCGCAATATCAGTTGATCGCATCCCTTGCCCGGCAAGTGAAACAGCTGATTTACCAACAGGACCCGTTAGCTGCTGACTAAAACCAAAATATAAGCCAATGACATCAGCATGGCCTTCATTAACTCTGACCGTATGTGACATCTTGGGCCGGATGACAATCGTACCGCCTTTTTCAAGAGTAACATGACGCCCTTCAACCTCAAACTCGACTTTGCCGCTGCGGACAAAAGTCAGCTCATGATAATCATGTCTGCTTGGGGCAGTATATGTCAGACTTTTTTCAAAATTGCGCTCAATGCCTTTGAACACCACCGGAATCGATCCCGCAGCATCCATGATTCCTCGTTCCACAGCTGGCAGTAAATCTTCAAACATCTAAAATCACCCGAGATCATGATATCAGATATCCCTCAGCTTGTAAAAGGAACAGCGCAAGATTCCTCAGTTTGCGCTGCAGGCAGGTTTTCGTTGACTGCAGACAGTGTTATGTCATACAGGCCGCGAGAGTTGATGATAATTCCAGCTTGTTCATGATTCAAATCCAGACAAATCAAGCTATCAGCGTTACCATTGCTAACCTGGGCTCCGGAAATCGGCGAAGATGTTAAAGGTGAGATAATTGCCATGACACGAACTCTTTCCAGCACCTGTATTTCTGCGCCTGATTCACGATTGCGAGGAATCAGGTAAAGATCGACGAGACTGCCGGCTGCCAGCCAAAAACCGACCGCATCGGACGGTTCAAGGTCAATGGTCAGCAGTCGCCGGCCAGGTCCGGCATCAGGATAAACAAGACCTGCAGCGGATGCCGTCAGCCTTTGACGACTCAGTAGTTCACCCCCGGATAGTGGAGAAGATGTCCATTGGCCCGCAGCTTCAGTTATGTCTGTAAGATAAGCATCTGACTGCATCGCCTCCGGTAATTGAACGAGCATAAGTTGGTCTGGAGTAAGAAGTGTCCCTGCTGCTACATCGCTTTTAGCAGCAACGACATTAATTGTTTTAGGCTGAGACCCGCTAGCCTGGGCAGACCATACCAAGGCCAGCAATGCCAGCGTTATCAGAATTGTCAGAATGATTTGTTTCGTTTGGCGCATTCGGCTTGTCCTTCCTGTTTAAGCAAGCAGCAGTTCAATAGAATCATGCAAGAAAACGGTCTGGCCATGATGAGTGATCAGGGTTGCTGAAATGGTTATGACCGGCAGTTGCCTTGGCTGCTCGCCGCCCATCCAATGTCTTGGATCATATGGGATCTGATGCCAGCTGACAGACACTCGGTCTAGAATCAGACATTTTTCCAGCATGTTGGGAAGATTCAGTTGAAAACGCATACTGACTATGGCAATAGTTCTGGATTGATCAAGAACTGGCTGGCCGTCAGCAAGGAGATTGAGATCCAGTCCCAGCTGGGCAGCTGACAAGGTTTCGGTCAGGTACTGCTGCGCTCGCTGCAACAGTACCTGTTCCCGGAGCATTTCGATACCGGTCACACCGACTGGTAAAAGGATGAATGACATCGTAAACATCAGAATCAGCAATATCTCTATGGAACCGCTGCGTAGCTTTTTAAAACACGGCAGACCGTACTTGACTGATATTCGAATGATAGGATCACCTCCTCAGGCATCAGGCTGCTGTTAATTTTCCAGAATGGATAATTAACAGCTACATAGAGATCGAGATTGCTGCCATAGGCCGCAGATACCGTCCCGCTCAGTTGTTTGATCAAGAAACCCCGGTTGTCCAGATCCTGCCGCAGTCTGGCTGCAATTTCACTGCTCAGCCCGCCTGCTCGATCTATTGTGATTGTGTAATGATGGCAGACAGCATCAAATTCAAGCCGTTTGAATAGCGGCAGACTGCTGAGCATGATCTGCGTGGCAATGATAACCGCCAAGGCTGATGCAAAGACAGAGACCAGAAGTTTATCGATCATATGTGTCAGGGTGTGGCAAAAACATTGGCTGCCATGTTGTTCCACCAATTGGTCAGATTGTTGAGAATGTTGCCGGCAAAACCTTGCAAGCCAGGTATGACAACGACAACTGCGATAATGATTCCCGCGGCGATCCCTATGACTTCATTCAAACCGAATCCCTTACGGCTTGGCAATCGTCTGAACCTTGTGCGAAGCTGAGATGTGATCATTAAAATTGTGTTCATGGTTAGTCCTCCTCGACAAATCTATTGCTGGCGGTTTCACCGCTTTCAGTAAAATACTGATTGCATGGCCGTCATGGCCTGATAAAGAAGTGGAAACATGAATAATACTGTTGCCGGCATGATGCCAAGCAAGGCTGCAAGTAACAGATGAAACCTGATTTTCTGACTGTCAGCCTGCATGATGCTGAAATACCTGGCAAACATCAATTCTTCCATACGATGAAGCGTTTTCCCCGCATCGCCAGTCTGCAGGCATTGCCTGATCTGCGTCGCCATCAAATCACAGTCTGATCCGCCAAAGTTATCTTGTATCTCCTTGAAAGACTGGTCAAAATCGAGTGTCAGTTCGTACCGCGCCGCAAACCTGATCAGAATCGGACGGACGGCGCTGTCTTCAACCGCTTCTGACAATCCTTTCAGTGAATCGGTTATTTTCACACCTGCTGCTAATTGCAAATTCAAAAATCTATAAATTTTGTAAAGGGCTGTTGCAAACATTCTTTTTCGCCGGCTGATCCGCTGACTGAACCAGAAGTTGACTGAACAGATGCAAACGAGTCCGAGAAGTATGGCCTGAGTAACCGGCAGTCCGGTGAAAAAACTAAGCACTAAAAATGTTGGAATTATCAAAATCATGAAACAAAAATAAAACGTCTTGAACTTTGGCGAAGTAAATCCTGCACGTTCGAGATAAATTAATATTTTCTGTTGCCATCTGGCCGGAATCATCAAGGGCAGTTTATTCGATCTGGACAAGTTGATTCTGCTGTCACTCAATCGCATCACCAGCTGACAGGCTGAATGCGGCAGCATTTGAAAAACCAGAAAGCCGATCAGAATTGCCAGGATCAGCCAAGGAACTAGATTCATCAATACTCCTCCACCCATAAATCATTTTTATCACTGTTTAACCGCTGATTTTGCGTTTGATCAGCAAGAAAGCTGTAATGGCAATCAGATAAACCGCCAGTGATGTGATCATAGCAATTTGGCCTAAGTTATCTGTAAAGAATAATTCGCGGACGGTTGCTGATCCTGCAAGTCTGAATATAAATAGTATTGGCACCGCCAGCAGAATTAACATCGTCAATGTGACATCGCGGGCATTCGACAGACGGCGCCGGTCATGCTCTTCCTCAATCCGATGCAGCTGAATTTCGAGTTGCTCCAAAAGATCAGTCAAATTGCCGCGATGACGGAAATTGAAGCGGATTGCTGTTATCAAGTCGGTAAAATTTTCGTGACGGATTTGTTTCTGAATGAGATCAAGCGCCCGATCAGGCGGCATTCCGCCGCGCACTCTCGTCAACAGCTCCCGGATAGCTTGCTGCATGGGATCATCAAGTCCTGTCTCTAATGATTTCTCAAAGGCAAACATCAGGTCTTCGCGAACCTGGCACCAGCGTGACAGCAGGCACACC